>CAYTCW010000067.1:0-1073 GCA_964436235.1 uncultured bacterium | reverse complement strand
ATTTTTATTATTGCCTGTTCTTTTTTAACTCCGCTATCGCCGGCAAAACTTATAATTATTTTCCAAGAATTTGCGCAAGAGCAGGCTTCAATTCCGCGTGACGAAATTTAAACCCTGCGTCTGACAATCTTTTAGGATATACCTTCGCGCCTTCGCATAAAATTTTGGCGCCGTCAGAAAGCATTAAATTTAAAACGAATTCAGGAATTCTTAAAAATGCCGGCCACTTTAACACCGAGGCCAGCGCCGCCGTAAATTCAGCATTCGTAACCGGATGCGGCGCAGTTAAATTAAAAACGCCTTCCAGCTTATCATCATTTATAACGAAATTAAATGCAGACAAAAGGTCTTCGAGCGTTATCCAGCTCATATACTGAGAGCCGCCGGCTAATGTGCCGCCCAAACCCAGCGAAAAAGGTAAAAGCATCTTATTAAGCGCGCCGCCGCATTTGTCCAGAACTACGCCGAAGCGAAAAATAACGCAGCGCGAGCCTTCTTCTTCTCCGGCTTTCTTAGCTGCAGCTTCCCAATCGACGCAAAGCGAAGCTAAAAAATCTTTTCCATACTCGTATTCATACTCATCATGCGAACCGCCTGAAGCATATATCCCCACAGCGGAAGCATTTATTAAAAGTTTGGGCCGCCTGCGGCATAATTTGAACGCGGCGGCTATTTTACGGGTAGTTTCGATACGGCTCGAGTATATTATTTTTTTGTAATTTTCGCTCCAGCGGGTGCTTACAGTCGCGCCCGAAAGATTGATCACTGCATCCGCGCCCTCGATCTTCGCGCTAAACGCCTCGTCTGAAAGTAAATAATCATTGGTTCTGACCGCTTTAATGGAATGGCCGGTCGCGGATAAAAAACGCCCGAGCGCCCCGCCTATAAACCCCGATGCGCCGCTTATAACTATATCCATAATAAACACTCCGTTAATTAATTAATTGATTTATTAATCATTAATTATTATGGAGTTATTATATAACTTATTTCTCAGCGATTCAATAACAATTTGCGTGAAAATTTCATTTAATGTTTTGAAGGGGAGGGAGAAAAGGTTAGCAACCCTTTCT
>CAYTCW010000066.1:24025-25294 GCA_964436235.1 uncultured bacterium | reverse complement strand
CCGCGAGCAATCCGTTTGATTTACATTAGCGCCATTATTGCACCGCAGACGCGCGCGCAAGCGCGTGGCTGCAAACAAGCAAGCTGGCAAAGAAATAAGTAAAAGGCAGGAAAGAAAAAAATGAAACAAAAGCCCTGGCAGAAAAAGCTGTCGACAAACCAGCAAAAAAGCGTCAGGCAATTTGCAGATAGGGGGAGGGTTTAAGGGAGGGGGAAAGGGTTGCTAACCTTTTCTCCCCCCTTAGGCGCAGCAGGCAATTTTACGGTTATTTTATTTTTTATTTAGCAACCCGCCAAATTTTAATAATTTCGACATTTTCGACGCTTTCAATGATTTTCACTGATTGATTCAACGCTTGTCAAAATAATTCGATTATGATATAATGAAGTCATGAAAAAAATGAAATTTTATGAAAGCATAGCGGATTATTACGATTATATATTCGATCCCGAAGATTCGGCTGAAGTAATTAACGATTTATATTTGAATATAAATTTTAAATTAAATAATAACAATAACTTAAATTTAAATGCCGGTCTAAACACTAAATTAAATACCAATGCTAATTCAAAGCCCTGCCGCATCATAGATATCGGCTGCGCGACAGGAAAGCTCGCTGCCGGTTTATCGGCGTTCGGGCATGAGGTCACCGCAATAGATCTTGACGGCAGGATGATTGAAATTGCGGAAGAAAAATATATGCAAAGCGGCATGAAGTTAAAATTCATGCAGGAAAACATGCTTGAAGTAGGCAGGGTTTTCGAAGCCGGTTATTTTGACGCGGCGGTATGTGTTGGTAACACGATAGTTCATCTGGAAGGTTATGAAAAGATAAAAGAATTTTTTTGCGCGGTGAATAAAATATTAAAGCCTGGCGCGGTTTTTATAGCGCAAATATTAAATTACGACAGGATAATATCGCAACGGATCGATAAACTTGCGCTGATAGAAAACGATGAAATAAAATTTGAGAGGCATTACGATCTGGACACCGCCAAAAATGGCGGAATGATTATATTTAAAACTAAGCTAACCGTAAAGCGCGGTGCCGGCGCGGTGATTGAAAACGAATCACCGCTGTATCCGGCAAAAAAGAATGAAATAGAAAGCACGTTATCAGTGGCGGGATTTAGTGATATAAATTTTTATTCAGATATAGATAAATCTTTATTCTCGATAGATAAAAGCGGCCCGTTAGCCTTCAGCGCGGTCAAATAAATTATGAAAATCGAATATTACGGTACTGCATGGGCTATTGATTATAAATCA
>CAYTCW010000066.1:1401-23925 GCA_964436235.1 uncultured bacterium | reverse complement strand
ATAATTATAAATCGGCATTTGCGATGATAGCGTAGTTAATTATCGCTTTACATATCGATTCGAGCACCGTGGTGTATAAAAAGCACTCTTCGAGACTGGCGCCGGCGGCAAATGAGCCGTGGCCGCGCACGACGACTATTTTTTCGGTTACGAGCAGAGGCGCTACTTTAGAAGCGACTTCGGGCGAAGCGACGGCGGTCCGGGCATCGATAACTTTAATGCCGCCGGGGAAGTAATAGCTGCCTTCGGCATCGACAGGCTTGATCAAGTTGGTTTTAAGCGAGAGCGCAATGGCTGAAGGCGGATGCGAGTGTATGATGGCGCTGCGCCGGCTCGCTTCGTAGATAGCGCGGTGAACGATAAGTTCGCGCGAGGCGGTTTTATCGGTGATAGCGTTAGGCGCGAGTCCGGTTTCGACAAGGTCGTTAATGCCGATATGTCCGAGCATGGCGCCCGAGCGGGTAATGGTAAGGGGGCCGGCCGGTCTTAAGCAATATGAAATATTGCCTGAGTGTGAATTATTGATACCTGATAAAAATAAGTCACGGCCGAACGTTTGAAAATCTTTTAAAAGCTCGTATTTATTCATAAATATATCTCCGAAGTATTAATTTGAGAACGCCCGTTTTATATTTTTAAGGAACGGCTTTTCAATAACGCCTTTTTCGGTGATGATAGCATTTATGTATTTAGCCGGTGAAACGTCGAAAGCAGGGTTTTTAACTTTAGCGCCGTGCGGGGCTATTTGAACGCCGCACACATTGGTGACTTCGAGCGGTGTGCGTTCTTCGATAGGGATACCTTCGCCGTTTTTAAGGCTGAGATCGAATGTGGATTCGGGCGCGGCGATATAAAATGGTATTTTATTTTCGTGAGCGAGTACTGATAGTGAATAGGTGCCGATTTTATTGGCCGAGTCGCCATTAGCCGCGACGCGGTCAGCGCCGGTAATGATAAGATCGATCTCGCCTTTTTTCATAAGCCAGCCGGCCATATTATCGCAGATAAGGTAATAGGGTATTTTATCTTCAGCGAGTTCAAATGCCGTAATACGGGCGCCCTGAAGGTAAGGCCTGGTTTCGTCGGCGAGCACGTGTTTTAATATTTTAAGCCGATGCGCGCTGCGGATGACTCCAAGGGCGGTTCCGTAGCCGCAGGTAGCGAGCGCGCCGGCGTTACAATGAGTTAATATCCGCAGATTTTTCCCGTGTTTTTCGGCGATATAGCGCGCGCCGTGGGCCCCGATAGCCTCGCATATAGCGATATCTTCGGCGTCCATTTTAACGCATAACTTTTCAAGCGCGTCTATAACGAGGTCTATTTTATTTTTATCAGCGGAGGATTTCAGCACGCCGTCAAGAACGCGGCTGCATGCCCACTTTAAGTTAACGGCGGTAGGGCGGGTTTTAGCCATCTGATCGCAGGCGGCGGTAAAATCGCGCTGGAATTTATTGACGGCAGCGGGTGTGGCGGCTATATATTTTGAGCGGTTTTCAAAGCACCATAAAAGAAGGCCGAAGGCGCCGGCGACGCCGATAAGCGGTGCGCCGCGCAGTTTCATTTCGAATATAGCCTCGCGCATATCGTCGAAGGTGGAGCATTTAACTATTTCTTTATTCAAAGGCAATTTCCGCTGATCGATAAAAACGACTTCTTTTTTCTTTTTATCGTAGTTCAAGCTTTTTTCCAATTTAATTTCCTCCGCATATTTTAATAATTAAAAAATATCTTTTTTAAGCCTCGATAGCCGCCCGCGCAGTCTGAATATGGATTTTGTATGCAGCTGCGATATCCGCGATTCGGATAATTTCATAATTTCTGATATTTCCTTCAGCGTCAATTCGTTATAGTAGTATAAAGTTATAACGAGGCGTTCCTGATGCGATAATTTTTCGATAGCTTCGATTACGATATTTCGCACCTGATCATTTTCAATTGACAGTTCAGGATTTTTAGCCGCGATATTTTCGACGAGCTGATATTTAGAGATAAGTTCGCCGTCGTCGGTTTCATTAGTAGATTCATCGAGCGACATTAAAAGCGAATTATATTCATCTTCGTATAATTTTTCGAGTTCTTCAGCCGTCATTTCAAGGTGCAGCGCGAGTTCTTCATCGTCAGGCGGGCGGCCGAGCTTAATTTCGAGCTCGTAAAGCGCGTCGTTAAGCAGTTTAGTTTTAGCCCTGACGCGGCGGGGCACCCAGTCGAGATGTCTGAGCCCGTCGTATATCGAGCCGCGTATTCTTTTAGTGGCGAATGTTACGAATTTAACATTTTGTGATATATCATATTTATCGACCGCGTTAATCAGGCCGAAAGTTCCCCATGAAACGAGGTCTTCGAACTCGATATGATCGGCAAGGCCCATTTTGATGCGGCCGGCGACATATTTAACGTAATGGGCGTATTTTAAAATAAGTTTTTCACGAATCGCCAGATTGCCTGTTTTTTTAAAATTTTGCCACATTAATACTTCATCGGCGTCATCGTTGGTAATTGCGCCGTCGCAGGCGGAGGCGCCTTTAAATTCCTGCGAAGGCTCCGAAGGGCTATTAAGGGCAAAAAACCCGAGCGATAAAAAAAGCAGCCTCATATTAATTCCCGGCAAAATGCCATATTACAAAAATTTGATAATAAACACAAAATAATAATTTAAAAACATTAAATATTATTCATCTAATATATCGCCAGCCTGGCTTTTGACTTTTTCCCTTATTTTGACAGTGGTACCGTCGGGTGTTTTCACGACGCCGCCGGCTGGAGGTTTAACTGAAGTTTTTGGAGCAGCATTTTTCGGCGCGGCTGCTGGCGGCGCGGGCGGCTTCGAATTAAGCTCTACCGGCTTAGTATCACCTGCCGGCTTAGTGTTTGTTGCGGCAGCCGAAGGTTTGGCGGTCGCAGCGGAGGCGCTATCGTCGGCAGCAGGCGATTTAGACGCGGCCGATTTTTCTTTTACCTCTACTTCGACTGTAGCGGCCGGTTTAGCGGCAGCGGCGGGCCCGGAAGGATCTTTAACTTCCCCGGTATCGCCGCCGGCTTTATCGAAGCCGTCGGGGCTATCCTGAAAATCGCGGGTATAATTTTGCATTTCCATTTTTTTAACGTCATCGGCGGCCTTATCCGGCGTGCCATAGGCCGTAGGCTCGACGCCCTGGACTTTATTCAATTCGTTATTAAAAATATTAGTGACATTCATTTCTTCGAGATCGCGTTTTTTTTCTTTAATTCGGATAACTGAAATATCGCGGTCTTCGTCAGTTTCGGTCGATACCACATCGTTATAGATAAGAACGAATTGATGGCGGGTTATTTCATCGTATAAAACGACGCGGTCTTCGAGAATATCGCGTATCAGGCGGCCTTCGACATAATCGCCGACGGTATATTCGATAGTGCGCCCGGTTTTAATATTGAATATAGCCGCAAGTAATGGTTTTTCTTCAACCATCTCGATGGATTTAATAATAAGGCCGAGGCTTTCAGTCTCCATAGAAGCGAGCGCGGCGCCGTAATTTAAATAAAGCGGAGCTGTAATGATAAGTAAAAACAGCCATATATTTTTATATATAAATTTTAAATTTTTATCAGCGTATAATATCATCTACTATTCCTGTTCATTAGATTTACTTTGAATAACTAACCCGGGTTTATTAGGGATAATTACATCACAATCAAAGGGCAGGCAATTAATTTTGTTTCATTTCAAGTACGGAACGAAGATATTTAAACGGCCGGCATTCATGTTTAATATCGTCGCCTTTCGCTTTTTCGTCGCGTCCGTTCGGTCCGCGCGAATATACTATTTTAGGATGAAATGCCTGATCTTTTTTAGTGGTATCTTCGACGAATTCCTTATAAATAATACTCGTGCCGGGCGGTAAACTCGGGGGTATTTTTTCGCCGATCGCCGTATTTATTTTAATCATGGTGCCGTCTAAAGTTTTATAACCAAGCAGTTCCAGCGATGTTTTTTCGCCCGCCTCCGGCAGCAGCAGATATTCAAATCCCCATGGATCGCGAAGTTTTTCGATATTAGCCATATACTTGCCTTTCAGCTCATTAAAACTTCTTAGTCTGACTGGTTTTTTAGCTTCACCCGGCTTGAAGGTTTCGATATTTATTAAATTTTGATCGATCTCATACTTTGCCACCTGCTCGGCCAGAGTTGCAAGGTCCTGTTTAGCGCGCGCTTTTTTAGCATCGAGCGACCAGCTCATGTACTGAGGAATGGCGTAAGCAGATAAAATACCAAGAATACCAAGCACGATGGCTATTTCAATTAATGAAAATGCCTTAACACGGCTGATACGCTTGACTTTATTTATATTAATCGAATTCAAATCACGGGTTTTCATAGGTTAGATTATATCACGAATTCAGTTAAAATGCAAAAACAAATTTGAATTTTAAAGGCCTTTCATTTCCTTCGGCAGCAGAGTATCTTGAATTAAGGTCGGATCGGCGAATTCCTGTTCCGGCCTGAAATTAAGTTTTTTAACGCCGCGCTGATTGATATATTTAGACAATTCAAGATTAATGTGCAGCGGCACTTCGACGCCGGCTTTAGCAAGCCCCTGTCTTAGAAGCGCCTCGGCTTTAGAGGCGTAAGCCACCGAATCACCCGCGATGCGAAGCGCTTCAGGCGGGTTGTGAAACCCGACTGAATTTTCGGCCCCCAGAAATATAGAGCGGTAAAAAGCCTCTAAGTAATAATCTTTGGCCTTGTCATAAAGCGCGGTTTCAATGGTTTTACCGTTATCTCGCTCCTTGTGGGCGAGTTCGAAAAGTTTAGCGGCAGTAGCGACCGCGTAGCCGGAACGGTTCATAAGCGCGACGGTTTTTTGCTGTGTGGCCACAACTCTTTCTTTAAGCCATTCCGGCGTTTCGGCGTGGCATTGCAGGCAGGCGCGCATATCTTCTTTGAGCGGGCTTTTTATGTCATGATCGGATATTTTGTTGGCGCCGACTCGTTTATAGGGCATGTGGCAATCGGCGCATGACGCGCCGGCTTTAAAGTGAGTGCTGTTAGCTGTGAAAAATTCGAACTCGGGATGACGTATAAAGCCGACTTTAAAACCGGTAACTGCCTGTGTCCATTCATTGTGGGACGGATCGGATTTAATATTAGCGATTATGGTTTCAACTGATATATCGCCCCATTTACCGCCCTTCCAGGGGAAAATAACATCGGTCGATTTCATTTCGGCGTCTTTTGGGATGATGTAGGTCACATGGCACTGGGCGCAAACGACATTACGCATCTGTTCTTTGGTGCAGTTAGCATGGCCGATGGTTTCGAGCGATTTTAATATCGTCCATTTAGAAACTTTAAGGTCCATGGTCTTATTGTCGTGACAGTCGATACAGGCGACGCCGAGCTCGCGGTGATTTTCGGGTATCATATTAACGGCGTCTTTATATGGCGCGCTAAAGATGGCGCCTTTAGTTTCGCGGGCGAGTTTATCGGCGTATGGCGTTTTACAGGTAAGACAGGCGCCGCCGGCTTTAACGCGCGATGGGTCAACTTCACTCTGATCGATCATCATATAGTGGTGGCCGCGCGGTTCGTTATATTCGATGCCAAAACCCCAGCCGCTAAAAAGAAGCGCCATATACGGAAACTCGCTCAATTTATCGTAAATTATTCCGTCGTCGTCCCAGCCTTTTTTATATTCGCTTTTACCGGATTTGCGGGGCTCTTTAGTTTTAACCCACGAATCGTATTCAAGCGGGTAGAGCTGCCCCCACTTAGAGGGTTCGTATTCGTTATCATCGATCACACCGGTTTTAACTTCGATGGGCTTCGGCGGCGCGTAAATAAAAACCACCGAAATAACGGCGAGCGATAAAGCTATCGCAGCCGCACAAAGTGAAAGTATTATCTTTTGAATATTCATACTTTTACCCCTTTATTAATTTTAAAATTAAATATTCATATTCATATTCCGAACATTGTATCATTTAATAACACGCCGCTAAAGCCGCGCTAAAAAATGCCCGTAGTCTTATGTTTAAGAGTCCTGTGGCAATCGACGCAATTGCGCCGGCTGGTGTCCATTTTAAAAACCACTTCGCTATGGCACCTGACGCAGTTATTTTGAACGACTTTTTTTCCGTGATTGCTTAAACGCGGGTTATCCGAAAAATTACCGGTGAAAAAAAGAAAAAGATCTTTATTGCCGTCGATAGATTTCCAGAATAAATGTTCTATTTTATTGTTGTTGGGCAAATGGCAATCAACGCATTTTTGCACGCGATGCGCGGCTGAATGGTTAAAATCTTTATAATGCGTTTCATGCAGATGGCATTTAGCACAAAACTCAACGGACTCGGAATATTCGTATAACCCGCCCGGCATAAAGGTAATGTAGAGCAGGACCGTTCCGCCCGCAGCAGCGGCAATAAAAGCTGAAACGATATATTTTTTATAAGAATTTAATATCGGCATTATTAAATTAAGCACTGAATTAAACATAATGTTATATTATAACACAAATAAGGTAAAATATAAACATAAATACGAACAAAGTATAAATAAAGTATAAGTAAATTAAGTATAAATATAAATAAAGTAAACAAAATTAAAAATTTCTAAGGAAGGGGGAAAGGGTTAGCAACTCTTTCCCCCTCCCTTAAACCTTCCCCCTATCTGCAAATTGCCTGACGCTTTTTTGTCAGTTTGTCGATAGCTTTTTATGTCGTGACTTTAATTTCATCATATTCCTTCTTCTTTTTCTTTTTCTTACCTTTTACTTATTTTTCTGCCAGCTTGCTTGTTTGCAGCCACGCGCTTGCGCGCGCGTCTGCGGTGTAATAATGGCGCTACAGCGACTATACCTTATGGCTTGCGGTAAAACAATTCAGGAAATCAATATGATAATCATGCCGTTAAAATTAAAAACAACAACTCGAAGGAAAAATTATTGTAAATAGTCACTAATAATAATAAAGGGGACACGGGAGAATAAAGGGCTATTAGTCCTTTCCCCGTCACGGTCTTAAGCGTTTAATCAAGCGGTTACGCTGCATATAAAGCACATATCGGGCGGAATTGATTTAATGCCGTCGAGCGGTGCGCACATAACGCGGCCGCATTGCCGGCATACGCTCAGCGGGTTTTTAACATCATATTCAAAAAACTTGATATACTCGATAATGCGGGCATGTTCGATTATATCTAAAACCTGGTCATCGGCTTTAAAGAGCGCATAAACTTTCAGGGCGCGGTTATCGATTATAATAAGCGGCATTATCGGGCGTTTTTTAAGGCCGTCGGCATTTACAAAGCACTTGAAATCAGAATCGGCGGCCCGTTTATTTTCGCGCAGCAAGGCACAATCGGCTTTAAAAATATTCAATTTAAATTTAGGATTAAACCTGTTAAAAAGCGCCGCAGCCGATTTATCGGGGCGTTCTGCGACGAAAGCGCGGCGGTCTATATTAACTTCGGCGAATATATAATTACATTCGAGCATAAAATCGAGTGATTTATAATAATACAATTCATCGATCGGCTGCGCGCTTGAACCCGAGTTTGCGGCCGATTCAGCTCCGGCGCGGCGTTTATTAAAATATGATTTAAAGTCTGATGAAGATTCTATCAGATAATAATTTTTACCGCTGAATTTATCGCGGTCAAGAGACAGTTTAGAAAAAGAATCTTCGATTATATCAAAAGGCTCGTTATCGATCAATTTTGCAATTTCAAGATGGGGCGCTTCTGATAGATCGTAAATTTCGGCCGGCAACACTATTTTAGACCGACGACGGCGGATGAAACCGGGCGCTTTAGCTGCAAATTCGGCGTCTCTTTTATCGGCGGCGGTATTTTTGTAAGCGTCGAACTCACCGGTGCAGGCGCCGCAGCCGGCGCATTTCAGCGTGGAGTTTCTAAGGCATCGCGGCATATCTTTGAAGTTTTTAGCGTTAAGCCAGGCATTATATAAAAATTTTTTATTAACTGCGTACTGCCTGTCGTCGGAATTAAAAACACTCTGCATATCTTTTTCAGAACTGAATTTAGAGAATGAAAAGCCTGTTTTTTTTATGTTAGCGATAAACTTATTATAAATTTTATCGTCAACTTCTTCATAATAGGCAGCGCCGTGATTAACTGCCAGATCGTAAAGCGCGGCTGTTATTTCGCGGCCGCCGTATTCTAATATGGCGCTGATTTCGTATAATTTACGGCCGATAGAGCTTCTAACGGTAATTTTATCGTAACCGCCCATAGTTTTATTTACCTTATCGATGATCTCATAAATACGGGCGGAATCGGGCGCCGGCGCGAAAATAAGCGGTGTTTTCTGGCACTGCACAAGCGGCATTAATGAAAAAACTACCGCAGTCGAGGGTGAGTGAATTTTTCTATTTTTGATAAGGCGCGCGCCGAATTCGTTAAATTCAGCGAAATCACAGTCGGTTTCGAGGCCTGTTATAATGAAGAACAATTTAACCTGCTTAGGTTTATTAATAAATACGCCGTCTATGAATTTATTAACTGCGGCTGCGTTTAAATTTTTAGACAGGTAATTTCTGATTCTTTCGGATATACCTTCTATGGCGAATGTGGGCGAAGCCGATCCCGACGCCTGAAGGTATGATATAAGCGCCGGCATTTTAAGCGACATATCGACGCGCTGACTTTTAACTTCGGCCTCCAGCGAATTGGCGGCAAGGCCTTCGACTATATCGTGAACGCAGCTATGATCGTTAAAATTATAGGAGTAAAGGTTGAAGCGTGAAATACCTGTGCTAATTTGAAGGCGGCGACAGTCTTCTATTATTTTAGCGGCGCTTTTTTCTCGATATGGCTTCTGCGTATAGCCTTCCTTACAAAAAGAACACATCGACGCGCAGCCGCGTGAAATTTCGACCGGCACGGTAGCCGCGTTGATTGAATCGCCGTAAATAACGCCGTTGAATATATGGGCCTCGTCTAAATTTTGAAGATAGGCCGCTCGCACGGGCTTTAATTCAGCGTTAGAATTGCCGGACTCACAGGGAAAGGTAACGCCGGAGGCACTAACTTCGGCGCCGGCGGGCATAATATTTTTAAGATATCTTCCGGCGGCCGGATCGGATATATCGAATTCATGAATATATGCGGGCGGAAAATAAAAGCCGGATATTTCAGATGCGGCTTTTGCGATTATGGTTTGCTTTGACGCCTTCCAGCCGGGATTATCCAGAAGCATTTTGATGAATTTAATCAGGCCGCACTCCGCCTCGCCCATAAAAACCGCGTCGATCAAAGAAGACGAACCGTCGTCGTAACGGCCGGTTTCGTAATCGATAGAACCGTTCACGCAGGCTATTGAAGGCGTGTTAACGCCGCCGGCTATTATAAGCGGCGCTGTTTTATCGTTAAAGCGGTCTTTAAGTCTAAAGGGCGCTTTAACCATTGAAACCAGGTGAAATAAGTTGATGAGCTCGAGCTGGAAAGAATTTGAAACGGCGATTATATCAAATTGAGGCAGAGCTAATTTGTGATTATGTGAAACGGCGCCGTTGAAGCCTTTATTTTTAAGTTCGACGAATTGACGGCGCGGCGGAAAGAAGAAATAATCAACAAAAACTTTATCTTTGAAATGAGTATTGATAAGATCGAATATAAATTTATGTGAAAATGAAAGCGAAACCGTTTTTTGCGGCGTAAGCCTGGCTATTAATATTTTAAGAGCGCCGGCGGTAGAGTCAGTTTTCATCAGAAATCAGTAAAACCTCGCCTGGAAAAATAACTGCGCCAGAAGCTGTTTTGTTATTTAAATCCATTAGTTTTTTAAGATTGACCTTGAATTTTTTAGCTATTTTACTTAATGTATCGCCTTTTTTGACTTTATATTCTATTTTTTTAATATTCTTTTTTACCGGTTTAGCTATATTTTTTCCGGCGGGCGCTGACGGCGTTTTCACAGCTGCGGCGGGCGGCTTAGCCTGCGCCGCGGAAGATTTGGTTGATATTTGAGACTTATCGACTGACTGTTTCGCACTTTTACTTTTGATTGAAGTATAATCGACGGCCGCTTTCGGGCAAAGATAATTAATGATGCCGATGGCGGTGCGGGCGCAAATTTCTTCGAAATTATAACCGGAGCGTATAAACGAGATATCGTTATGATTTGAAAGGTATCCGATTTCTACGAGTATGGAAGGCATATTAAGATTTCTTAATACGGCGAAATTAGCCTGTTTCGGGGGTGAAGCCGGGTAAGTTTCTATTTTGGAAACTTGATCGGTAATAATAGTTGACAGTATCGCCGATTCTTTAATATTTTCTTTTTCCTTAAGATCTAATAATATCGACTGCACCTGAAAATCTTGCTCACCTGCAATATTTTCATCTATAAATTCGGCCGAGTTTTCGATATTTGCAAGTATTTCAGACGCTTTATCAGACGCCGTTCCGTTAGAAAGGTAATAAATTTCAAAACCTCTCACTTTTTTCGATTTATTGGCGTTGAAATGAATTGATATAAATGCGTCGGCGCCGTATTGATTAGCGAGAAAAACGCGGCGGCCGAGCGATAGAAACTGATCGCCGCTGCGGGACAGATATGCCCTGCAAAGGCCGGTTTTATTAATATTATTAACTATCTGACGGGCGAATTTTAAATTAAGTGTCTTTTCAATGTCGCCGTAAACGCTTTTAGCTCCGGGATCTTTTCCGCCGTGTCCGGCGTCGATTAAAACAATGGGAATGCCGCGCCTCTTATATTCGTTAATTTCCGAAAGGCGCGCTTCGTACTTGGAATATCGCTCGTATGGCCGATAAAAAAGCACCGATACATAGAAATTTTTTCTGGTTTTATCGTAACCCTGCATTATTCTCGTTTGAGTCATCTGAAGCTGTCTTATTAAAACACGCGTGGCGCGCTCCGTCTTAAAAATCAGGACGCCGTTTATGAGTTCGTCTTTAACGCTTTCCTTATAAGTTTTCAATAAAAAATCGCAGCGCGGAAAGTCTAATATAAACTCGAGCCGGTTATTTGATTCGACGGGTATAATATGCGGCTGTTGATTAAAATAAAATATCGTTTTGATCGAATCGGATAAAAAAACGGTTTTGCAATCGATTAAAAACATCGGATGCGAAGAAACCGCGAAGGCGGCTCTTGTTAAAACATTAGATAAAATTAATATACTAACGAAAGCCGGCAATAATATAAAATTAAGAAAAACGGCGGCCGCAAATTTAGGCTTATTAATATAATTACTTACATGCTTATTTATCGGGTTAATTAAATTAATTAACTTTATTGATTTCAGTGATTTTACCATCTAATCCAGCATCTTTACTATTTTTTTATTAAAATCCATTACTTAATTCTTATTATTACCCTTATTAAATAAATTTTTATCGTTTCTGTGGTATTGCTCGCGATTGCACTTTCTGACGCTGAATTCGCGGCTTATCTCTTCGCCGGGGCCGCTGATAACGACAGGCCATTTTTTATGCCTGATTTCAATTTCATAGGTGCCGACAGGCAGGTTAAAAATTACGAAATTACCACTCTTATCGGCGTTGAATTTATATATGACATGCTGTGAAGAAAGCGCTTTTCCGAAAACTTTAATCTGCTCGTTAGAATACGAATCGAAGTAATGGCCGTCTTTATCGCTCCAGCAGCCCGTTATGATACCGTTTAAAACGCCCATCTTTTGCTTCATTTTAATTTTAACCGGCTGAGGAATTTTAGACGGATTTTTTACCGACACTTCGAGGCTCGTATCGAAATAACCTTCGCGCGAGGCCTGTATATCTAAAAAATCGAAACCGGCGAGTTCTTTCGAGTGTAAATCGACTTTTATAATACCTGAAGGCGAAGTTGAAAAAAACAGGCGCCGGTTGATCGTAACCGCCGCTGAATTTACGGCGCGGCTCGAATCGGCGTCTATGGCTTTTATTAATATATAACGAACGGTGCGCGGCGTAGTTTTTGCTGCGGTTTTAGCCGCTAAACATGGAGCGGCAGCGGCCGTAATAATTAATGAAAATAACGCGGTAAAAGCCATAACAAATGAGATCTTCTTTATTATCAGTTTAAAATTTAATTTAATCACTTAAAACATCCTTCTTCTTATATTTGATAGGAATATGTAATGAGTTATTATATAACAAATAAATATAGTTTGTCAACAATAGCCAATAATGCAATAGTCAATAATGGACTAATTGTACGCTGCGGCTCCGGCCGGAAATTATTAAAAAGAGATAAGAATATTGTAAAAAACATAATTAAGTTTTGTCGCCGGTAACTAATTAATTTCGTTTAACATAAATAAAAAAAGGACCGCACTGATGCAGTCCTTCTTTATTGACATGGAGGTGAGCGGGTTCGAACCGCTGGCCCTCTGCTTGCAAGGCAGATGCTCTCCCAGCTGAGCTACACCCCCAATAGATTATAATCACTTAAATATCCGCGGCCTTGCGGCGATTAGCATGGGCCTAAGTGGAGTTGAACCACTGACCTCACGCTTATCAGGCGTGCGCTCTAACCACCTGAGCTATAGGCCCGCTTTGTGTATATTTGTCAAACCCCAAACATGGCTTAAATTTAAGTAATGTAATTCTATCACACTATTAAAATAATGTCAACTGTTTTTTTTATTATTTTTAATTTTCATGAACATTAATTTATTTTAAACGACATTAATTTTTATCATTGCCATATTGGTAAATACATTAATTTACAGCTTAAATAACTTACTTAAACAACTTAAATTAATAATAAAACAACTGTGATCAGCTATAAATTAATCGATTAAATTGACGATAATTTGCATATATGGATAACAGCATAACTTTATTTTTATTATTTACATATTCGTTTATAATGGGCTTAATCGCTTTTATTTATCTGTCAAGCGTTAAAAAAAGGAAAGCCGCCGCCGATATCGCTTTTAAGGATAAAAACCTTAAATTCAAGCGCAGGCACAACCTTCTTGAAAAATTAACCGACCCTGTTTTTAACGCGCAATACGAGATCGGACGCAAGTTGAAAAAAGTAAAAACTGACGGCGATTCCGCTCATGCTCCCGGCGGAATGAATTTTTCGGACGCCGCGGTAAAATCGGAAACGGCCATTTTCGAAGCTCAAAATCAGGATGAAAACGCTTACGGCCCGCAGGACGGCGCCATCGGCAAAGACACCGGCGCGGACGATAATGAAAACGGCCAGCCTGATTATGAAATCGATGAAAAAACTTTACAACTGCTTATAGACACATTCGCTTATGACGACTTCGCTAAAATATACGAAAAATTCCTGCGCGCCCGCAATGAAGATGAAATATGCAGGCTGATAAGCCAGCTCGAAGATTTCAGGGAAGACGACAGGCTATTGATGATACTTACGCCCCTTCTTTCACATGAAAGCGCCAGGGTTCAAAACGAAGTGAACGGATTTATAATGCGCACAAATAAACATTTTATAACCGAGGAGATGGTTAATATAATAGAAAACAGCGAGTATATAGACGCGGTAAATAAAATAGACGCGCAGGCCGAATACAATCCTCCCGATAAGAATTTATACTCGGACGGCAGCGGCTCATCGAGCGCCGCCGAATACTGCGATAACGGTTACGATATGAATCTATCGGTCGATAAGTCGGTATTTTTCGAGCAGCCGCATAAATTAGTTTTAGAGGCTTATCAAACCAATGACCGCGACAGACTGTTTGCCATCTCATGCGCGCTGGCGCAATACGATGACCCGCTGATAGTCGAAGCTATGCTTTATATAAACTCGAGACTCAACGGCGAAATAATCGAATATAAAAGCCCTAATTTATTAAAAAGCAATTCCATTGAAAGCAATTTAATGCAGGGCATTCAAAATCAGGGCGCGCCGGCGTCTAAGATAATTAAAGCGCAAAATATCAACCGCGGCGAAGCTGAAATTAATAAATTCAGCTTTATGAATATCGATGAAATATTCAATCAGGGCGCGCCGGAAAGTAAAGTAAACTTCAAAAAACTTTCCAAAACGCTCGTTAACTATAAAACCAAACAACCTTCACCGGCGGCGGAAAACCGCGAATCGAATAAATCTTCCTCGGAAAACGACTACGTAAAAGGCATTAAACTCGTTAATATATCTAAATTCGCAAAATATGAGGAATGCGCCAATGAAGTCATCGGCGCGCTCGAACACGAAGCGGTTTACGTAAGATGCTGCGCTATCACGGCTATTAAAGTCCTCGCGCGCCGCGTCTATCTTGAGAACAATACCGAACGCTTCGAAGAACTAAGAAAAGTTTTAATGTCGCATGAGATATTCGAAAAAAATACCGAAGTGGCCGCGCTCTGCTCGAAAGCCATAACCGAAATAGAAAACTACTCGACGGGCCCTCTCGGCATGAGCGAAACCGGCGAAACTCAAAACTCATATGCGCTTCAGCTCACGCAGGCTGACGGCGTGATCAACTTAGCCAGAAACGCGCAATTAGAAAATGCCGTCAATCAATAAAATCATCCGCGCAGCCGGAAATTCAATTCTGATAATAGCTCTGTTAACCGCTCCGGGAGCCCTTGGCGGCTGTATCCAGGACGCCATCGACTCAGGTAAAAACGCCGATTACGCACCTGAAAATATTAACGGCTATCCCGACACTCTTGAAAAAAGAGGAATGGCGGTCCCTAAGGTCGTCGAAATAACTCCGGCCGATAAATATTTCGGGCCTGAATGTAAAATAACAGTGGTTTTCAACGAAAAAATGGACCGCTCGAGCGTCGAGGAAAAATTCAGAATTTACAATTCTAAAGATTATCCCTTTCATGGAAAATTCATCTGGAGCACAATTTTAAATACCGATATGGAATATTTCGACTTTATTCCAATAAAGCAGTTAGCCACCGATGAATATAGAGTCATTTTATTACAAGGCGCTAAAAGCATAGCTAATATAGAAATGACGGAAAGGTTCACCTCGTCTTTTAACTTCAAACCTCTGCCTTATGAAAATAAATAAAAGCCGCTCGCATATATTCGTTAATTTAATTTACTATCCGGTGCTTGCTCTCGGGCCCGGCGAAAGAACCGGCCTGTGGACTCAGGGCTGCTCGATAAGATGCACGGGCTGCGCCGCGCAATACGCCTGGGAATTTAGCGATGAATTTAAAATAAAAATTAAAGACGCGGCGGCGGCTATTTTAAAACACGCCGAAAACTCCGGCTGCACTGCGCTCACCGTATCGGGCGGCGAGCCGTTCGACCAGCCGCACGCCTTAGATAAACTGCTTTTTGAAGTAAGACGCGGCGGAATAAACGATGTAATGCTCTACAGCGGCTATTCATACGATAAATTAAAAAAAGAATTCAGCGCCATCCTCGATAAGATCGACGCCCTCGTCGATTCGCCTTTTATTGAAGGCATGCCTTCACCGAACCGATGGAGCGGATCTGCGAATCAAAACCTGATAATATTAACTAAAGATAATATGCTAAAAGATAAATATGCCGCCTTCATAGCCGATAAAGCAGCTAAAAGAAAACTGCAGGTGGTAAGTCATAACGATAAAATTTATATAATCGGAATCGGCGATCAGGCCGATACCGCCTTTATCAAATCGGAATTCGGTTCTATATGAACAAGAACGTATTTAATTTCTTTAATTTGATTATGTATCAAATGCTCTATCTCATCGCTTATTTCATGCGCGCGCGCCATGTTTATACCTGCGGGGGCCGCACAGCGTATCGAAGCGTATAATTTTTTTCCGATCCGCCTTATATTCACCTCTATACACTTAGCAGGGCCGCCGGGCATCGAATCGATGATACCGCTCACTTTTTTTATAACCGCAGCGTTTTTACCGCCCGCTTCCTGAACGCAATTTATCAGATCGGGCGCGGTAACGTCTATGTGAGTGTTAACGAATTTGATCGCAGGCAGGCTTTCTAATACTTGACTCTCGAAAGCGCTGATTTCGCTGTGCGCTTCAACGAGCGACAATTCCGGTGAAACCGTAACGTGAAGTTCGGCCGCCAATCTGCCGTCATCGAATTTTAAAAAAGTGATATTATGAGTTTCTTTGATCAGCTTAAATTTATAGGCTATCGCTATTATTTTATTATCGAGTGATTCGTCTTCTATTTGCGCGGGATCGGGATGAATTACCACATCGGCGCCGTTGACGGCTTTTTTAACATTTTCTTCGGCCTGAGACGCAATTTCGTGTGCGCGCTCGAGCGAAAGGCTTCCCGATACATTTATATTAGCGTCGATAAAAACTTCGGACCCCGCCGCCCTTACTCTTAATCGGCTTATACTGTTAACGCCCCCGCCCGACATAATGGCGCTTTCTATTTTATTATCGAGCCCTTCGGGCGCGCGATCCATAAGACAGTTGATAGTTTCCATGCCCAAGCGGTAGCTGGCTATAATAACTAAAAGCGCTACGCCGAGGGCCGCTATCGGATCGCCGTAAGGATAGCCCATCTTAACGAAAACAAGGCCGAGTATAACGACGGCGGAACTCAAAATATCCGATGAAAAATGAAGCGCGTCGGCCATTAAAGCCTGCGAATTATATTTTCTGGCTATTTTATAAAGCGCCGATGAACGCGAATAATCAACGATTATAGATATTATCATAACTATGAAAGCGGCCGCGGTAACCTCTATATCGACTGCCTCGCCTTTGAGTCTTTTTATCGCTTCATGTATTATCCAGAAACAGGTTATAAGAAGTAAAACGGTTTCGATAAGCGCGGAAAAACTTTCAACCTTGCCGCGGCCGTAGTTAAATTTTTTATCGGGCGGCTTCGAACTGAGTTTAACCGCTATCCAGGTTATAAAGGCCGCGACGAAGTCGAGCCCTGAATGAAGCGCTTCGGATATAATACCAAGCGACCCCGTTAAATAACCGACGATAAATTTCATTACCGTCAAAAAAATAGCGGCGATCACCGAAGTAGCCGCAACATGATTTTTTTCACGGTTCATTATATCTATTTCGTTTTCTAAAGCGCCATTATTATTATTTTCATTCCCCATTCCAAAGACACCTTTCCGCCGATAAATAAAATGCTCTTGAATAATATTATCAGACATATTTTCGTATCATTTAAAACAACGGAATAATTATAACAGACGCAATTGTTAATGTAAAGTTATAAATAATTTTATAAATAATTTTATAAATTAAATTATTAAAAATAATCGTATTTTTAAATATAATTGAAACAAAAAAAATAATCGTATGATTAAAATTATAAAATTAGTTAAAATTAGCTATTGAAAAAATATTAAAATTAAAGTAAAATAGTGTTTTTAAAACACGAATAAATATACAAATATACGGTTGGTTAAGCGCTAAATTCAAAATAAAGCTGGTTATTATTTATGAATAAAGAAATCAATAATTCCATCGACAAGCCGCGCGAAGTTAAAAAACTTCTCTCATCAGCTACCATAGAACTTAGAGCCGCAAGCATAAATTTTTTCGCCGCCCGGCAGTTATTAGAAGACTCTTTTTTTCACTGCCAGAATTCTATCGAAAAAGCGTTTATGGCTTTTTTAATATTTAAAGGCGTCGAGTTCAATAAAGGCGACGATTTTAAAAAACTCGCCGAATACTCGGCCGCTAAAGACTCCGATTTTAAAGGCGTTTGCGAACAGGTTTTTAATATGAGACCGCATCCGAGAAATACGACATTCAAAACCGATCTTGAAGAAGTTAAATCGGTTATCATTACGGCCGAAAAAGTATTTCAGATCGTCATTGAAAAAATGCCGCTCGAATATTTTAAAAAGTAAACCTGAAAAATAAAATTGCCGGTTAGTATCGTTATCATTATCATTATTGTTTTTATTTTTGTTACCTTCATTGTCGCCGCGCCGTTATTTATTTAACGCCATTTTTATTTTATCATAAAACTCATCCATTTTAATGGGCTTTTGTATATAATCGTCCATTCCGCTTTCTAATGCGCGTTCTCTATCGCCGCGCATAGCGAAGGCGGTAACGCCGATAATACTTGTGTAACGGCCGGTTTCCTTTTCCACGCTTCTTATTTCTTTAGCGGCGTCGAGTCCGTTCATTACGGGCATCTGTATATCCATAAGCACTATATCGTATAAATTTTTTCTATACATTTCAACGGCGATAGCGCCGTTTGCGGCCACGTCAACCAAAAACATCTTTTTTTCGAGAAGCAGTTTTATATGCTGCTGGTTCATCTCATTATCTTCCACCAGAAGCGCTTTATATTTACGGTCGAATAAATGGTCGTCTTTATAAGATGCCTGTTCGGCTATCACGCACGAATCCATGCCGCCGGATTCGCTATTACCGGAAACGGTTTTAAAACCGAGCTCGAAAATAAAACGCGTACCGATGCCTTCCGCGCTCTCGAGCCTTATGGCGCCGCCGAGCGAATCGACGATCTGCCTGCATATAGCCAGTCCTAAACCCGCGCCGGCATATTTTTTAGTTAAATAATATTCGCCCTGTTCAAATTTATCGAATATACTCTTATGCTTTGAAGCGGGAATTCCAATGCCGGTATCCCTGACGATAAATTCAAGTTTAACTTGATCAGATGAACTTTCTACCAGATTCAAGTTTATTTCGATAATTCCCTTATCTGTAAATTTAATGGCGTTATCTATAAGATTAGACATCACCTGTTCAATTTTAGAATCGTCACCTATTAATTTTTCCGGCACGCCTTTCTGGATCGTATAATATAATTTTAAATTTTTAGCGCTCGCCCTTACGTTAAATATGCTGATCAACTTGGCATAAAGATTATAAATATTGAATTCATCATTGTAAATAACTATTTTTCCGGCCTCTATCTTCGATAAATCGAGAATGTTATTGATAATGCGCAGCAGGCTATGGCCAGATTTTTTAACTAACTCGAGCAGCTCGCGATGTTCGCCTTCCACTTTTTCATCCAGAAGCAAAAGATCGGTAAAACCTATAATGCCGTTCATCGGGGTCCTTAACTCATGGCTCATATTGGCTAAAAAATCGCTCTTCGCGCGGCTCGCTTTTTCAAGCTCGGCCGTACGCTCACTTACTTTTATCTCCAACAGAGCGTTCTGACCGCGCAGTGAATTTTTCATATTCTCGAGAGCGGCCGATAAATCTTCAAGCTCGTCGCCGGTTTTAAGAGTGATTTCCTCGTCATAATTTTCAGCTTTTATTTTTTCACTTTTAATTTTAACCTGCTCGAGAGGGTTTATTACTTTCTTTTTAATTATGAATCCCGTTAAAAAAACAGGGACGGCGATCAATAAAAGCCAGAAATAAGTTATATTATTTTTAAGGGAAATATGCGCCGGCATGACGGTTTCTAACGGAACGCTAACGCTTATTCCGCCGCCTATATCGCCGATATTATATCCGTGCGCTGCATGACACTTTAAACACGACTCTTCGATATAAAACGGAGCTATATATCTAAAGTAACCATTATAAGAGTCTTCTTTTGAAAAATCCCATACTTCTTTAACACCCGCATTGAATTTATTGAGAGCGGCCGCTTCAAAATTATCGGGAGCGTTGAGCGGGTTTACGTTTTTAAGGCTGGTTATTTTGAATTTAACGCCGTGTTCGTTTTTCCAGGTCATCTCGCCGACCTCTCTGGTAACGAAAGCCGGATTTCTGAGGGTGTACTCCCTGCCGTCCGTATCTTTAATATTAACTCTGAGGCCGGGTATCGATTCTAAAAACTCGCTCGATTTTACGCCGCCGGTTTTTTCAACGTAAATGCCGCCGTGGTTTGTAATCCATTGCCTTGTCGTCACCTGATTATTATAAACGCTGCGCGCCGAAGCAAGGCAAAAAGCCTCTAACTGAGAGTCATTTATTTTTTGAAGGTAATAATAACTGAATACGCCTATAATAATCAAAACAGTGGAAAGATAAATTATTATTTTATGCTGCAGCTTCATCGGCTTTCTCCCGCTAATAAATTCAGGCAAGATATTTATTTAATAACGCTGAAAAGTCCTTTTCATTGATCGGTTTCGGCATGTAACAGTCCGCGCCCGCATTTAAAAAATTATCGCGGTCGCTTTTTTGCGCATAAGCCGTAATGGCTATTATTGGAGTTATAAAATTAATATGCTCTTCAGAAGAGGATTTGACTATTTTAATGATCTGTAATCCGTCTATCTGCGGTATTTGAATGTCCATAAAAATAAGATCGTATTTTACGCTGCCGAGCAATTCAAGCGCTTCAGCACCGTTTGCGGCTATATTCAGTCCGCTTATCTTATTTTTTTTAAGCAGCGCCTTTATAAGCTCGCGGCTTACATGATCGTCTTCTACTAATAATATTTTCGCGCTTTTTTCAACCGATTCGCTCCCCAATTTGATCACGGGCGTTTTATGCGTTTCTAAAAT
The DNA here is from genome assembly GCA_964436235.1 of uncultured bacterium. Lineage (GTDB taxonomy): Bacteria > Muiribacteriota > UBA9980 > UBA9980 > UBA9980 > UBA9980. The sequence continues at coordinate 3,557 of CAYTCW010000066.1, read as the reverse complement.
TTCAGGCGCGGCTATTTCAAATTTAATTTTAACATCAAAAGTAGTGCCGCGGCCGATTTCACTCTTAACCTCGACGCAGCCGCCCATTAATTCGGCTAAACTTTTTACTATGGCAAGCCCGAGCCCTGCGCCGGCGTATTTTTTAGTAAAAGAACTGTCGAGCTGATTGAAACTTTCAAATATTTTTTCGAGTTTTTCAGCGGGAATTCCTATTCCGGTGTCTTTTACGGCGATGCTTAATAAAACCCTATTATCGGTTCTTTCGCATTCGGTAACTGTTATATTAATAGACCCTTTATCGGTGAATTTAATGGCGTTACTTAATAAATTAGTGACTATCTGCTTGACCCTTATCGGATCGCCCATTAATAAATAGTTTATTTTAGAATCAATAAAATGTGATATCTTGATGCCTTTTCTTTCCGACTGTATCGAAAGCAGATTTATCGTATTTTCAATTACGCTGTTTATATTAAATTTTTCACGCGATAGTTTCAGCTTGCCTGCTTCTATTTTCGAAAAATCGAGGATATCGTTAATTATTTCAAGCAAATGGCCGGCCGACACTTTTATGAAATCGATAAATTCCTTCTGCCGCTCGTCAAGGCTGGTTGAAGCTAAAAGGCTCGTAAAACCTATAACACCGTTCATGGGCGTTCTAATTTCATGGCTCATATTGGCTAAAAAAAGACTTTTGGCGGCGCTTGCCTCTTCAGCCTTTACCTTAGCTTTAATTAATTCCTTCTCGATTTTCTTGCGCTCGGTTATATCGACGAATATCACCGCGAATTTGCCTTTTTCCGGCGAGAACGCTACCACTTCGAAATGTTTATCTATTTCAGCCGAATAGTTATCGAACCTTATTGATTCGCCGGTAAGCGCCACACGGCCGTAGGTTTCGATCCAGTAACGCTCGGTCATCGGTAACATTTCAAGGACCCTTTTCCCGGCTATATTTTCATGCTTTAACCCGGTTAACATTTCAAAAGCTGGATTTACTTCTATAAATCTGTAATCGACAGGCTTGCCGTCAGGATCGCATATTATTTCGTGCAGCGCGAAGCCGTCGAGCATTTTATTGAAAATCAGCGAGTATTTCTTTTCGAGTTCTTTCTGGTTGGTTATATCGACGTGAGTGCCTATCATGCGGGCCGGCCTGCCGTCGTTGGTGGTTTCAACCACGCATCCTTTGGCGAGTATCCATTTTACGCCGCCATCTTTAGTTTTCATCCGCATTTCAGCTTCGTATAATTTTTCCGGATTATTTAAATGCTCTTTGACTTTACCTTTAGCCTCAGGCAGGTCCTGCTCTGCAATTAAACTTTCCCAGTTAACAAATGACGCCTCTATCTCATCCGGCTCATAACCGAGCATTATATAATAATTACGATTCCAGTATAATCTGTCGTTAATTATATCCCAGTCCCAGACGGCCTCATTGGCGGCTTCCAGAGCGAGTTTTAAACGCGATTCGCTCGTTTTCAGCCTGCGCTGATTTTTCTTTAACGAAATTATTTTATCTAACTTATAATCTAAAAGCGAATCGGCGTTATTTAATTTATTTTCAGTCTCACCTGTATAAAATATATTTTCGCAAATTTCATTTTTTATCATTACCAGCGGATACGAATCGATAAACCTCAATATAACTTCAGATTTGAAAATATTTTGGTTAAAACAATAAAGCCCCGCCGACTTGTCTCTGAAACCCTTACACTCCTGCGATTCTTTTAAAAGAAGAATGTCGGATTTATTTGAATAATTCAAAAACCACGACATTTCATTGACGATCGCAACGCCTTTATAGCCTTCAGCTATGGATTCCTTTATTTTTTCATCCAGCCAGCAGCTGAAACCGGCGTTTCTTTTTTTATTTTCACTAAAAATAAAAAGCGGATCGATAAATTCGATAACGCCCTTTTTAACTGCGCGCTCGACATCGATTCCGCTGTATGCCATTTTTAAATTTTCTATTATCAGGTTTTTAGAATATTGAGGCGACACATAAAATATTTTTTTCTTTTTAACGAGACCAGCCACTATAAAATCGACCGCGGCGCATAAAAACTCGCCGTCATTCGTATATAGATGGCATACATGGTCACCTTCATTCAAATTTGAAATTTTTAAAGAGAACGAACCGGATTCTTTCATGA
>CAYTCW010000066.1:0-1301 GCA_964436235.1 uncultured bacterium | reverse complement strand
GAACGAAGCGGCGTGCCGGTCGGAACCCCTATATCGACGCCGTAATGAAAATTTTTACCAAAAAGATCGCGCGGCCCAAACGTCGAAGTGATACGGGCCGGCGGAACCGGGCCGCCTATCATGCTCGCGCCCGAATCAAAACCTTTAGCCGTTAAGGCCGCCGTATTAACGCCGGTATTAAGAGCCGGCGAAACTGCGGCCGTGCCTTTAACTTCTGAAACCGCCGCAGCCGCGGAACGCGATTTTGATATGTAATCGGAGTGAACGAAAGCCTCACGGCCGTTATATTTAACGACAAGCCAGTCGCCTTTTTTTTCAAGCACTTCAACCGCAGAGCCCTGGCTTAAAACGCCGAGAATGCTTCCGAACGGGCCGCTGCGAACATTTAACCCGGCCGAGGTTACATAGCCTTCATAAGCCGCGGCTACGCCTTCTTTAGTGGCTATATAACCCGAATGAAGGTAAGCCTCGCGGCCGTTATAAAGAACTTTATACCACGAACCCTGCTTTGAAATAATTTCGATCTTAGCGCCGGCATTTAACTGGCCTATTACATCGCCCCACGGGCCGCTGCGCACATTTAATACCGAAGCCATCACTACGCCGTCCGTTTTTGCCGAATACGCCGCGGCGCCGCCCGACACTATCTGAGTATTAACCGCACCCGGCAAAGGCTGCGAAACCTGAACGCCGCCTGAATTTATACGCTCCTGAATAGACGGGTCGTTAAAAGCATTAACGCCCGCTTCAGGAAGATCGGATATCTTTTTTAATTCGCCGCTAACCGGATTTTTACTTAATAAATCTTTATATTTATCGAGCGCTGATTTATAACTTTGAAAACGCGCATCGATAGAAGCCGCATCGAGATTATTTTTAACGGCCGCCATATACTCGGAATATAAATTAACACACTGCGAATAACACTCCTTGAGCTGATCGCTTTCAGCGGCAGCCGGCATATATCCATAAGGCGCGGCAAAAATAAATAACGATAATAAAAGCAAAAGCCTGACACTGCCGAAGGTTTTATAAGTTTTCATATTATCGCCGCCTTTTCATATATTATTTATTACTTACTACCTGCTATTCACTATTAACTATTTATGAGGTCTTTTTTTATTCTACTAATTACTTTCTAATATATAAAATCTGATGCTCAGTACAATATAATATAAATACATATGAGCATATATATTCTAATACTTATACTTGAGTTTGTCAAGTAAGTTTCATAAGTTTCATAAGTTTTTGAAGGGAGGGAGAAAAGGTTGGCAACCCTTTCTCCCTCCCTATGACCC
>CAYTCW010000065.1:23878-25519 GCA_964436235.1 uncultured bacterium | reverse complement strand
ACGGCCATATTTTCATAACTTTCAGCGAGCGATATCAAAAAATTATCGATCGGATATGATAAAAAATTACTTTTCGCGCTTATCATGGGGTTTAATATAAACATATCTTTTTCAAGCCGCAATATACTGTCGGACGGCGCTATATAAACCGTATTTTCTTCTATAATCATACCGTTTTCTATTTTAACTACCTTCAAAAAAGAATACTTGGACACTATCTCATTTAAAAGGCTTTTATAATCGGGGCTGAAATGCAATATTATAACGAATGATTTTTTGTTTATAATGTCTATGGATGAAAGAAGACACTCGAGCGCGTCTAAACTGCCGGCGGAACCTCCTACGGCTATAACGGGGAATTTGACATGCTCTTTTTTTGACGGGTTCATAGTATTAATTCTCCATCCACTCATGATAAACTTCGCCGAAAGGCATTAACGCCCTGTCGAGTACGCCGTGAATACAGGCTATGGCCACTCCGTAATTTATTATCGGTACACCTTTCACTTCGGCCGCTTCTATCCGGTTGAGCATTTCCCTGCGGTTTAAAACGCAGCCGGCGCAATGAATTATAAGTTTATAGTCCGCGGCGTTTTGGGGATAATCGCGCCCTGAGTAAAAATCGAAGTCTATTTTTTCTTCGATATGCTGCCTTATCCAGCGCGGCAATTTAACGCGCCCTATGTCGTCGGGCTGCTGATGATGCGTACAGGCTTCAGCGACAAGAACGCGGTCGCCAGGTTTAAGGTTTTTAAGCGCCTTCGCGCCCTTGACCAATTTTAATAAATCGCCTTTATAGCGGGCGAATAAAATTGAAAATGAAGTTAACAATATATCGGAAGGAGTGTCTGCGGACACTTTCATAAAGGCCTGCGAGTCGGTTATTACCATTTTAGGTTTCTGCTTTAAATTAGAAAGCGCCCAGCGAAGTTCGCGTTCCTTAACTATATAAGCGAGCGCGTCGCTGTCGAGAATATCGCGCATAGTCTGCACCTGGGGCAGTATGAGACGGCCTTTAGGCATTCCGGTATCGATAGGTATAACCAGAACTACGGTGTCGCCGGGCTTTATTAAATCGCCAACGATGGAAGGCTGTTCAAAAGTTTTAGGGCTGTTTTTAATTATCAATTCCTTTAGCTGCGATATTCCTTCGGATTTAAGCGCGCTTGTCAGCGCGTACTTATAGCCTTCATCGGTTAAACGCCTTATTAACTCTACTTCAGGAGCGGCTTCGTCTATTTTATTGATAACGATTATAAATTCGGTGCCGTTTTCTTTAAGGCGCTTAATGATCTCTTCGTCGTAAGAAGTAATGCCGGAGGCAGTTATCACTATAAGCGCTATATCGGTTTTGTTGATGACTTCATAACTTTTTCCGATACGCAGACCGCCAAGATCTCCGCTGTCGTCGATGCCGGCGGTATCTATTATAACTACGGGCCCTATCGGAAGTATCTCCATTGCCTTATACACCGGATCGGTTGTAGTGCCGGCGTGTTCGGAAACTATAGCCGTTTTTTGAGCGGTTATAGCGTTAATAAGGCTGGATTTTCCCGTATTACGCTTTCCTAATATAGCTATGTGCAGCCTGTTGGCACTCGGCGTCTGATTTAAATTCGACATATGTTTCACGCTTTCTAA
>CAYTCW010000065.1:21998-23778 GCA_964436235.1 uncultured bacterium | reverse complement strand
TTTTTAAATCAAGATCGAATTCAATCTTACATTCAAATATTCTCGGCCAGGGTAAAGTTATTTTAATATTTTTAATGCCGGATATAAAAAGTTCGCAAGCCGGCATAAAGTTATCGCGGCGTATGACGGCCGATAAAACAGACTTTTTACCAATAAAGTAAGATGCAGCCCACTCATTAAGCATAGGCTTTAATTTCGATGAAACCAATTTTTCGACTTTATCCTTCGATTCTTTTAAATTAAAACGATCGGCGCCTATTTTAGCTATATATTCTTCAGCCGCCTTCATAACAAAATTTTTATAGCAATAGTCTTTAACGAAGCGCAGCAGCAAAAACTCGTAATGCGCCTTTGCGCAGCTAAAGCGGCTTTCCGGCGGAACCGAATTAAGCGAATGCCAGCGGGACGAAGCCTGCGCTATGGCAAAGCCTATTTTATTTCCGGCGGTATTCCAGGCGCTATAAGAAGCCAGCGCGCTTATATCGGCTTTTGCCGCAAGTAATTCGACAAAAGCCGTATCAGAGCGGTTAGTGTAGGATAAATCGCAGACCGCCACGAGCCTTCCTTCGCCTACCAACCGGGCCGTTTCAGAAACAGTTTCAACCATGTCGAGCTTTCTTTTTAATTCGGTTTCAGCCGTTGCGTTAAGCGTAACGATTATATCGGCTTCAGACGAATCGCCGCATAATTTAGAACCGGCGGCCTCTATGTGCCGCTTTAAATTTTCGGATATTGCGATATCTTCATAAGGGGCTATCCAGTTAAAGGTTTCGAGATTAGGATAAATCACGAAATAAGACGGCGCGCATCCGTAAAAAAATGAAGCGAGACGGGCGGCAAGAACGGCGTCTATCTCATCCGCCCCGGAAAACATATTAAATTTATCGCCAAGTTTTAAATTAGATGCGAAATCGCGGAGATGGCGGGCCTCTTTTTTATGTATGCCGTACTTAGACGCGTCATCCTGGCCTAAAACCACATAATCGATAAAACCCGCGGCGCACATTTGAATAACGCTGGTATTAACGGCGTTATTTCTTTTGCGCGCCTTCATATAATCGTCAAATACGCTTTGAGGTATTTCGGATCTCAGTTTATCGCGCGTCTGTATATCGCCCTGCTCAGGAGCAGTTTCAACCTTATCTTCAAGTATGGCCCACTGCCTTACGAGTTTATAATGCTCTAATTCTTTTTCACTCGAGGCGGTAACGGCTAAGCGCTGAATAATATCGTAAACGAATACAGGCTTATGCGGATACTTTAATTTAAGGGTTTTAATCTGCCTTAAATTTTTAAGCGCTTCATATAAAGCCGCCGCCGGAGTACGCGAGGCTACTAAACCGCCATAGCAAAGCATAGTCGAAGATATAATGAAAGCATCGGCCTTATGGGCATTTTCAATCATCCACTGCGCTATTTTTTGCGTATCGGCGGGTTTTTGAAAATTATCCATAAACTCAACCGGCGGAAATAAAGGCTTGATTCCGGCAGCTTTACATATTAATTCGGGATAAAGCGTATTCGCGGGCCGCGAATCGAGAGGGATTATCATTACGGTTTTAACGCCGCTATCCGCGGCCGCTAAATGAAAGTCAAATTCAGCCGCCATGCACTCAAACGGGACCGCGGACAAAACCATAAGCAGAAGCGCGGCAGCGTAAAAAATCAACGGCACCGAATTTATTTTTTTATAAAAAAACGGCGTAAAAAAATAACGATCGTTTAAATAATTCCCGAATTTTTCAACTTTTAACTTTGCCATATTCATTCTCCGTTATAC
>CAYTCW010000065.1:0-21898 GCA_964436235.1 uncultured bacterium | reverse complement strand
TTATCCGTTATTTATTCTTCGATTTTTTTATTTTTAAGTTTAAGCCCTATCTTGTAAAATTCCATAAATAAGAGCGGCAGCACGCTCAATCCTACTATAACGAACCATTTTTCAAAACTTATGTCTATGGTTTTGAAAGCCGATTGAAGCGGTTTATAATGAACGGCTATTAATTGCAAAACGACGGCCACTAAAGCCGAAAGCCATATCCATACATTTTCGAATATGCCGCGCAACGCCGATATCGATTTTGAACGGCAGCTGAAAGCGTGTATTATAGGCGAAAGAGCGAGTATCGTAAAAGCCATCGTGCATGCCTCGTAATACTGCTGCTGCGCCGAAAGCCCGACTTCTTTTATTACGTAATATTCGTAATAAAAAGCGTAAAGCGCCGCTATGCCCATTATAAAACCGTTGGCTATTATCATCCAGAATTCCCACGGCCCTATTATCTTATCTTTGGTCGAGCGCGGTTTTTTCGACATAAGGTCGCGCTCGGCCGGATCTATGCCGAGCGCGAGCGCCGGCAGGCCGTTAGTGATCAAATTGATCCACAGGATCTGAAGAGGAAAGACCGGCTGACGCCATCCGAAAATAACGGTGAAAAATATGGCAAAAACAAGTCCCATATTCGATGAAAACAAAAAGTATATAAATTTTTTGATATTATTGTAAATAACGCGGCCTTCTTCTACCGCGGCTACTATCGTCGAAAAATTATCATCGGCTAAAACCATATCTGCCGCCGATTTAGTAACGTCGGTACCCGCTATGCCCATAGCCACGCCTATAGACGCCTCTTTGATAGCCGGCGCGTCGTTGATGCCGTCGCCGGTCATAGCCACTATTTCACCGCGGTTTTTAAAGGCCCTTACTATCCTCAATTTATGCTCGGCCGTAACGCGGGCAAAAACCGCCGTGTTGCTGCATATTTCAGTTAATTTCTCGTCGTCGATCTTATCGAGTTCGGCGCCCGAAAGCGATCCTTTTCCTTCGGTCAATATGCCGAGATCTCTGGCTATGGCCGAAGCCGTGCCTTTATGATCGCCGGTTATCATTACCGTTGAAATGCCGGCGCGCCTGCACAATTCTATCGAGTCTTTGACTTCGATCTTAGGCGGGTCCATAATTCCGGCGAGGCCGTAAAAAATAAGGTCTTTTTCAAATAAATTAGCGTCGTTTTCATGTTCGGTATCCACGCTTCCGGCGCTTATCGATTTACCGGCGAGCCCCAGGACGCGGAAAGCCATCGAAGCCATTTTGTCGTTAATTTCAAGCAGATGTTTTCTTTTTTTATCGTCTAACGGGGTTAATTTACCGTTTTCTAATATATACTTCGAGCGCGCCATTACCATTTCCATGGCGCCTTTCGTATAAACGGTGTACTCGTCGGCTTTTTTAAACACTTTCGTCATCATTTTACGCTCGGAGCTGAACGGCACTTCGTCAAAAAAAGTATATTCGCCGTACTTGGCGTCGATATTGACGGCGGCTTTTTTCGCGGCAACTAAAAAAGCCACTTCGGTTGGATCGCCTACAAAATCGACGATGCCGGGATCTTTTTCATTCGGCTTTATCTTCGCGTTATTGCACAGTATTCCCGAATCGATGATAGATCCGAGAGCGCTTCCGGAGCGGGTTATTTCATCGTTTGCGACGACGCTTTTGCCTTTTTTGAGCTGACCTTTAATTTCATATCCTTCGCCGGTAATGTCTATATAGTCGTTATCGCAGTATATCTTTTTCAATACCATCTTGTTCTGAGTAAGCGTGCCTGTTTTATCGGTGCATATAACGGTCGTGCAGCCGAGAGTTTCAACCGAAGCGAGCTTTCTTACTATCGCGTTTTTCTTCGCCATTCTCTGCGTGCCGAGCGCCATTACTATCGTAGTGATGGCGGGCAGCCCTTCGGGAATAGCCGCTACGGCAAGGCTGACTGCGGTCATAAAATATAGCATGAGCGAGCCTTCTTTATCGCGTATAATTCCTATCGCGAAGATCAGAACGCTCACTAATATACATAAATAAACTATCTGATGGCCGAATTCATTTAACTTCTTCTGCAGCGGGGTATCTTCATCGGATATGTCGTCGATGGATTTAGCTATTTTACCCAGCTCGGTGAACATGCCCGTATTTACAACTATGCCGCGGGCGCGGCCGGTAGCGACGGTAGTGCCCATATAAACCATGTTAACCCGCTCCGACAGAGGCGCTTCTTTATCGATGACTTCAACGTTCTGTTTCATTACCGCCACCGATTCGCCCGTAAGCGCGGCTTCCGAAGTCGAAAAACGATGAGTTTCGAACACCTTGATATCGGCGGGAACTATATCGCCTTCTTCTAATACTATAATGTCGCCGCAGACAAGTTCTTCAGCCTCGATGGTAAGCAGTTCCTTATTTCTGATGACCTTTGCGTGGCGGGCCGACATTTTTTTAAGCGCTTCCATGGCCGCATCCGCTTTAATTTCCTGAAAAAGCCCCAGGAAGGCGTTAAGCAGAACGATGAGCATGATAGCTACGAAATCGCCGTATTTAACGAAAAAACCGCCGTCCGGGTTTTCAAGATGTCCCGTCACAGCGGATACTACGGCTGCCACAATAAGCGTCCATATTATAAAGTTATTTAACTGTTCTATAAAAACTATAAATAAAGGTTTTTTAGGCTTCTCTTTAAGTTTGTTATAACCTATTTTCAAAAGCATATCAGCGGCATGTTTTTTATCTAAACCGGTCTGAATATCGGTGCTCCAATATTTGCTTACTTCCTGAAAGCTCATGGAGTGCCAGAATCTTTTTCTCATTACAATTCCCCTTTATTTAAATAATTAATTATTCATTGTTCATTTATTTACCTATTCGTTAATTTATTATTCGTTATTATTTATTTATTCAATAAAAATCCCGGTTCACTGACTTTTCTGGGAGTTTTCAACGCGTCTATCTCTTCAGCCGACATTAATTTTTTCTCTATGATAAGCTCCAGCACTGTTTTTTGATATAAACGCGCGCCGCCTATGAGCGCGGCCGCCTCGTTATAACCGATACGGGGGACCAGCGCGGCGATGAGCGCCGGACTGTTTTCAAAATTATTTTTGAGAACCTCTTCGTTAGCCGAAATTTCAGAAACGCATTTTTCGGTGACTATATTTATAGAATTAGTCAATATCTTAAGGCCGAACAATAAATTATAAACTATAACCGGCATATTCACGTTTAAATCGGATGGAGAATTTATAGCGGCGAGCGTCACTATATGATCTATTCCCGATATCTGCATCGAGACCATCGAAAGGTTTTCGAGCGCGGCCGGATTGTACCTCGCGGGTACGAGCGAAGAGCCGAGCTGAAGGCGCGGTATGGTTATCTCGTTGAATCCGGCGGACGGCCCGGAGGCCATCATAGATAATTCCGATGATATTTTAATCAGCGAGGCCGCTAAATTTTTTAATCTCGCTGAATAATTCATAAAATCGTATGCGGAAGAAGCTATTTCAACTAAATCCTCCGATTTTTGAACGCTTATTTTCGTAATATCGGATAGCTTAGATATAACGCGGTCTATAAAACCGGCGTGCGAATTGAATCCGGTTCCAGCTTCCGTACCGCCTATATTCAAATAATTGAATCTTTTTTTAGCGTGTTCGATATCCTCGCCGCATTTTTTAATAGTTTCGGCATAGGTTAAAAATTCCTGTCCGAGCGTGACAGGTACTGAATCCTGATAATTGACCTTCGCGGGTTTTAAAAGAAAATCGAATTCAAGGCTTTTTTTCAAAAACGCGCTTTTAAGTTCGTTCAACGCCGCCAATAATTTATTTGAAGCCGCTATAACGGCTATGCGCGCCGCCGAATTAAATACGTCTGAATCGGCCTGCGACATATTAACCTCGCCGAACGGCGATATAACCCCGTAAGAGCCGCGCGGATAACCGAGAAGCTCGAGAGCGCGGTTGGCTATTATTTCATTTACGCTCATATTAAAAGCCGCGCCGGCGCCGCCGTGAAATATATCGACTACGAACTGTGAGATATGCGCTCCGGCGAGAATTTCATCGCAGGTTTTAACTATAGATCCGCCTTTTTCACCCGGCAGCAAACCAAGCTCGATATTAACTAAGGCGCAAGCTTTTTTTACCTGAATAAAAGCCATTATAAAATCGAGCGGTTCTAATATGTCTGAAATTTTACTGATTTGAATGGAGCGGATAGTATTAATGCCGTAATAAGTTAAATTTGAAATTTCAGACTCGCCTAAAATATCTTTTTCAATCCGTTTTGGACTCATCATTTCCACTCCCTTAAAATAATTCGCCCTGGCCCCTGTCATTCCCATTATCCGCCGCGGCGGGAGCGCTCGCTAATGGAGCGAATTTTTTATACTGGGAATTTAATTTATCAAGATAATAAGCGATATTGTAATCGGGCCGGCTTTCATCGAATTCTTCCTTTAATTTGCAGTTGGAATAAGCCGTAACTCTTTTATTATCGCCGGTAATATAGAAAGAAACCTGATCGCCGGCCTGAAATTCGCGGCCGGATTTGATCGCGAGCTCATATTGCGCAGACTGATTGCGTTTTTTTTCATCTATTTTAAGTTTATAAGCTTTTGGCGATTCGGTAAGCGTTTCAGTTTTACATATATCGTCGATAGGCATTTTTTTAGTTTCTATCAACTCGTAATATTTATCGTAGGCGGGCTTGATCTTATCGCATTCATCGTTAAGCATGAAATATATCATGTCGTAAGTCAGCGACCGCAGGTATTTTTCGAGCCCCCGTGATTTAAGGGCTGAGCCTTTTATAATTAATTTGTTATCGTAGCCGAGAAGGGCGTAATTTTTCATTTTAAAACTGAGCATAGCTTTGAAACGGCCGTCATATTCGACTTCTATGCCTTCATCGAGCGCGGCGTTAATTTTAGCGGTTATTTTTTCAAAGCCTTCGTCGCCGCTTACGCCTTCTGGCGGCATGAAATAAACACCGTCCGTGTCGATTTCGACCGGGACGCATTTTTCCGTTTTTAAAATATTGACCATTTTAATTATAGTTTCGCGCCCGATCTTAGTCACTTCGGCCGCGGCGGCGATATCTGAAAAATTATGAAGCGAAGAACCCAGATAGCCGTAGAAAGAATTGATCAATATTTTAAAAGTGCCCTGCAGAGCGTCGTAATATTTTTTGTCGTGTTCGTCTTTGCATTTTTTCATCATGTTTTTAGCTTCGACCCTGTAGTCGCGAAGCGTCGTGAGCATCGGAAGGAAAATACCTTTAGTTTCGGCGGCGGGCGCTATTTTATAAGTGAGCATTATCGACGGATAAAGAGAACGGACGTCGCAGTGGCCTACATTTTTAACGATGCCCTCGATGAATATGTCGGTATAGCCGCCCTGAAAATCGGCGGCAACGCCTCTGTTCGAATTTTTAGGCACCGAATAGCCGCGCCTTAAATACTCCCTTATAAAAAGCGAATTGATCTTGGTGGCGTTGCCTCGTACTATACAGTTTTGATACGAGTAAGGAAATATGGTTGACTGAACGAAATAGCTATAGGATAGTATTTCGGATATCGCGGCGGTTTCTATAAGATCGTCGTTATTATATTTTAAGAAAGCCTTATAATCGCTTTCAAAGCTGGTTTTAATATCGGAATGTTCTATATACTGCCTGTCGGCGGGCGCGACGCCGAAATGCTTCGCTAAATGCTTGAGATTAAAAGATTCGAGCGAGCGCGTCTGTACGTCGTAATACTGCGCGAGTATCCATGTATCTACCACGCTGCGGCCGAATATATCGCAGCGGTTATAATCGATAGTGCGCTCGGCTATCTGCAGGCGTGATTTTCTGAATTTAGCCTCGGAGCCGTCACGCCCCCAGTTAAGTTTTACTTTATGACGGCGGGCGCGCTCGGCTATGTAAGACAGGTCGAATTTAAAAAGATTATGCCCTTCTATGGTATCGGGGTCGTATTTTTTTATAATTTCCGTCAGCCATATCAGCATATCTTTTTCGCTCATATCTTTTACGGAGGCAAATTCAGTTTTATCCGGCGAAGCGGAGTAATGAACGCCTATCATTAAAATGCGGTCCGATTCGCGCTTGGCGTTTGAAAAGCTGAATTCTTCGGCGCAGTCGGTTTCTATATCGATAGTAAGCCTTCGCAAATCGGAAAAACGCATCGATTTAAAACAGGTATTGCCGCTTATTAACATATACTGATGAACGGGATCGGATATATACATATACGGCGCTTCATCTGATGACGGCTTATATCCGGTTATTTCGAATAAATGCTTGAGCGCTTCTTCGAGCGCTTTTATATTGCGGTAACGGGCTATATACTTATAAAAGTTATCGCCTTCGAGCCTTTTAATTTCAACGGGCTTGGTTTTAGCGCCGTAAACGAGGCTTTCCTCGCTCAACAAAATAAAAGGCTCGAAATCGAATTCGCAGGACATGGTTTTCGAATCATCGCCGGCGTAATAAATTATTACTTTAGACTCCTGCGTAACTTCTACGGATACTATTTTTTTAAAATCGGAGCCGCCGAATAGAAGCTCGTTATTATCGAGCGAAAGCCCTCCGCCGTTTTCAGCCGTATATGCGTTCATCTTTATATACCCGCTTTATTCAAATTATTTCATTCCGGTTATCATGTGCGCGAAAACCTTCGCGTCGCCGATCATATTGTCGATATGACAGTATTCGTTTGGCTGATGGCAGCACTCGTCGAGCTTGCTCCACACGACGCATGCGATGTTCGCGCGCCGGAAAAAAGCCGCTACCGTACCGCCGCCTATGCCTTCGAGTTTCGGCTCTTTTTTATAAATATCTCTGATGGCGGCGCTTAAAAGTTTAACTACTTCCGAATCGCCGGAAGTAGCAGGAGCGGCCTGCTCTATCTGCGGATATGAAAATTCTACCTTAACTCCGAACTGCTTTTCGACTTCATCGGCGTAGGAGCGCATTTTAGCTATAACTTCATTTTTAAGATCGTAGGACGGCAATACGCGGCAGTCCATGTAAAAAGTGTCGTCGCCCGGAATGGTGTTGATATTAGGAACGTTTCCGTCTTTTTTAGTCGGCTCGAAAGTCGATATGGGCGGAGCGAATAATTCGTCGCGCGCAGGAAAATCTTTATACAGATTATCGAATTTGACGGCCAGATAGGCATTTGCTTTATGGGCGTTATTTCCGCATTCCGGACGCGAGCCGTGGCACTGTTTTCCAATAGTTCTTATCTTCATCCACATAATCGATTTTTCAGCGATCTCTATCATCGTGCCTTCCGGATTTCCGCCGTCAGGAACTACTATTATATCTTCAGCCTTAAAAAGTTCGGGGTGCTGTTTAATAAGATATCCCAGACCGTATTTCGAACCGGTTTCTTCGTCGGCGACCAGAAGCAGGCCGAGATCGTATTCGGGAACTATCTTTTCGTCGATAAAGGCCTTGAATGCAAAAACCGAGCTTACGAGCCCCTGTTGATTGTCTTCGACGCCACGGCCGTATAATTTTCCGTCTTTTACCACTACTTTGTAAGGATCTGAATTCCACAGAGAAAGCTCGCCCGGAGGGACTATATCGGTATGCGACATTACCCAGAAAGTTTTAGCGCTGGACTTACCGGGAACTTTAGCCGCTACGCTCGGACGCGATTTCGTTTTGCAGCGTTCATCGGGCGCGCCGTAAGTTTTAATATCGCTGAAGCCGAATTCGGCAAGCACTTTTTTTAAGTACTCGGCTTTTTCATGCTCGCCGTCGCCGCCATTTTCAGGCGAAAGCGCCGGTATAGCCGTGATTTCAGTTTGAAGTTTTATCATTTCATCCCTGTAGCCTTCTATTCTTTTTATTAATTTTTCCAACATTATTGACCCGCCCCTTTCAATTTTTATACTTTAGCTATTTTCGCGTATTGAATTTTTTTTAATTTACAATTCGATAATTTCATAATTTACCGGCGATTTGACTGTGACGCACTACTAAATAATTATTCAAGTATTTTAAATATCACAACGGTTATATTATCGCGGCCGCCAAGATCGTTAGCCGCATCGACTAATTTCTGACATACGCCGTCGAGGTCGCCGCCCTTTTCAGCAAGCGATTTAACCATTATATCCTTAATTTCTTCGTCATTATTGAATTGATCGTTCAAGCCGTCCGAGCATAGCATATAATAATCGCCGGCCCGGTATTCACATTCAACCGTACGCGGGTTGAGGTTTTCGCTGTAACCGACCGCCTGGGTTATTACGTGGCGCATCGGATGAACTTTAGCCTGCTGTTCGGTAATAAGGCCGTCATCTATGTAATCCTGTATCTGCGACTGATCGTGAGACACCAAGCTGAAATCGCCGTCCGCTGAAAGTTTATAACAGCGCGAATCGCCTATATTAGTAACAAATACTTTACCGTTAACGCACAAGGCCTGAATTATAGTCGTGCCCATGCCGCGCAGCGAAGGATTATTGATAGCTTCCTGCTTGATGTTATCGCTGGCTATCGAAATTAAGTTACTTATAAAACCGGGAATATCGTTAATTTTATCTATTTTATCGCCGGCGCCGGCGACGCTTTTAGTTATGGTTTCAGCAGCTATCTTCGAAGCTATCTCGCCGCCTGCATGACCGCCCATTCCGTCAGCTACGCCAAAAAGTCCCATTTCTTCGAGAATATAATAACTATCTTCGTTATTCGACTTTTTTTTGCCTATATCAGTCTTACAGCCTACCTTAAAATTCATAATTACCACCCGTTTTTAAATTTATAAAATTACTTGACTCTTTAGAATTTTTAAACTTTAATAAACTTTCGAGCAATTTAACTTTATCTTTAGACAAAACGCCTTCTAATCCTATTAAATTAGAAGCATGGTTGGATCTATAAATAACCCGGTTAACGGTTAAACCGTCTATAAAATTATAGTGCTCACTAATTATATCATAATTACTGGCAAATTCAAAATCGCCGGATTTTACCATGTTATACAAAGGCGCGGTTTTATATAAAGTCGCCGTAAGCGTATTTACGAACCTCGGAGCGCAGCAGTTAATAAGACGGGCGCTTTCGGCCGCATGTTCGCCGCTGTATTTTTTTCCGCCTATGCCGAGCAATACCGTTACCGAAAGCACAAAGCCCGCTTCGTGCGCTTTATTCATGGCTGTTTCGCTTTCTTTAAAACTTCCCGCCTTATTCATCAGTTTGAGCACTCTGTCAGAGCCGCTTTCAAGACCTGCATAAAGGTTTTTATAACCTGCGGCGCGCAGCGCTTTAAGTTCATCCGCGCTTTTTTCGACTATATCCAGAGGATTCGCGTAAAGTGATATAAAGCGGTTATTAACGAAATATTTTTTCAAAATAAAGGCCATTTCGAGCAAGTCGTCGGTTTTTATACAAAAAGCGTTCGCGTCGGCAAGAAATATTTTATTAACGCCGTTTCTGAAAAACTCCGGCACGCGCATTACTTCGGCTTCTATATCGGCCGGCGTTTTTACTCTGAATTTTTTGCCTTTATACATAGCGCAAAACAGGCAGTCATTACGGGAACAACCTATGCTCCCCTGTATAATAAGCGAATCATGCTCGCGCGGCGGCCTGAAAACAGGCTCTTCTAATTTAATGAAAAATCCGTTCACTGCGCTTCATGCTCCGTTTTTTTATTTATCATTTTAGCGCTCACATAACCGTCGATCATCGAAATTATCCATAAAATAGCCGCAAAAGACGAATTAGCCGCTACGGCTTCATTGCTTCTTACTTCGCGGATAAATTCCGCCGCCACGCTTAAATCGCCGGCCATAGCCCTCTGCCAGTATTTAAAGTAAATCATCAGTATCAAATAAGTCAAATAACAGACCGGCCCGAAAAAAAGCACTATCATAAATACGCCCTTTTTAGTCTGACCGTTATATATCTGCCCTGCGCCCGCGCCGAATATCAGCGAGTAAAACGCCGCCTTTGCCGGATTTTTAACTGTATTTTCACTCATTTATGATTACTCTTGAATATAGTTTTTAACGCCGTTAAAAACTGCCTCTTATTAAATTAAACCTTTAAATCTATTAAACCGCCGGCCGTATATACTTATCTAAAAAATTATTAAGTCTCAAAATAACGCGGTCTTTACCAAGTATATCGAACATATCGTAAACTCCCGGGCCGCCGCTTAAACCCGTCAAACTGACGCGCAGCGGCATAAATACGTCGTGCCCGGAAAAACCGAGAGTTTTCTGAGCCTTTTTAACGGCCGCCTTTATGGCGCTTAAATCGTATTGCGGCATGGTCTTGATCTCTTCTATTATAAATTCAAGCACCTTAGCGGTTATTTCTTTACTTTCGATATATTTACAAACTTCCGCATCGTCCTGTTTGATCTGGTAATCTTCGCCGAAAAACAGGGCTGCTTTAGCAGGTGCATCGGTAAGAAGATCGAAGGAGCTTTTAATGGTCTTTATTATTTTTAAAAGCCATTCTCTTTTATCGGCGGCCTCATCCGCGCTTATCATGCCCGAAGATATTATAAAAGGAAGCGCGTGTTCCAAAAGCGCTTCGTCGCCAAGCGCCCTTATATACATTCCGTTCATCCATTTAAGTTTGGTAGAATCGAATATCGCGGGGCTTTTAGATACTCTTGAAAGCGAAAATTCCTTTATCAATTCTTCTTTACAAAAAATTTCACGGTCGCCTTCGGGCGCCCAGCCGAGCAGCGCAAGATAATTAACGAAAGCGCCGGGCAATATTCCGTTTTTATTATATTCTTCGACGGAAGTCGCGCCGTGCCGTTTTGAAAGCCTGGAGCCGTCGGGGCCTAATATCATCGATATATGCCCGAATTGCGGTACGGCAAAACCGGCCGCTTCGTAAATAGCTATCTGCTTGGGCGTGTTGGATATATGATCGTCGCCCCTTAAAACATGGGTTATTCCCATCAGCGCGTCGTCGATCACTACGGCGTAATTATAAGTAGGCACGCCGTCCTGGCGTATTATGACCATATCGCCGAAAAGCGATCCGTCGAAAGACAGATCGCCGCGGACGATATCTTTGAATTTAATTTCTTTGCAGGGCATTTTAAATCTTACCGCGGCTTTTTCGCCGGAGGCTATGCGCGCTTTAGCTTCGGCCAAGCTCACCGAGCGGCAGGTGCCGGGGTATTTATTAGCGCCCGGGCCCGATGCCGCCGGAGCATCCTCGTCGTCTTTTTTCTCCTGCTGCGCGCAGAAACAATAATAAGCCGAGCCTGATTCGAGAAGCTTTTCGGCATATTTATTATAAGTATCGAGGCGTTCGGTTTGAAAGTAAGGACCGAAAGGACCGCCCGTTTCGGGGCCTTCGTCCCATTCGAGGCCGAGCCACTTCATCGAACGAAGTATGGCGCCGATCGATTCGTCGGTCGAACGCGCCAGATCGGTATCTTCAATTCTTAAAATAAATTTTCCGCCCATATTTTTAGCGAATAAATAGTTAAAAAGCGCGGTGCGCGCCCCGCCCACATGAAGATAACCCGTCGGCGACGGAGCGAATCTGACTCTTACCTCTGACATTGACATTCCCCTATTCTATTGTGTTTTGATTTAGTTTACTTATCACTTACCTAAAATTACTGACTGATTGCCGTCCGATTATTTAACGATAAAATTTTTGCATAGATATTCGATATCCGCTGCGTATTTTTCAAACGCGTTTTCAGTGGAAGTGTATGTGAGTATATAAACTTTTTTATTGGCTATGGTCCACACGCTTCTTGCTTTCAACTTAATACCGGCCTGTTTTAATTTATAAACCACCGAAAAGAATTTAACTCCGCCGTAAGTTTCATAGCCTTCTTTAAGTATAGTGAAATCAGGAATTTTTGAAGTTTCAGATTTCGAGAATTCAGTGAATTCTTCGAGAGTTCTCTTTTCTTCGGGTTTAACTATTACATTGAAATTGACTCTGAATTCTTCGGGAGTGCTTTCGCCGAAACCCATTATAATCGAATTCACCGGAACGAAACCAGCCGGTATTTCAATTGAAGCCGGCGATAATTTCAACGAAGCGAATATCGCTTCGGCTGTTTTCAAATGTTTATCGAATAATTTATCCGGAGCAGCATAGGTCATTATATAAGCGCGCTTATTATGAACGGTCCAGACGCCTTTCGATTTAAGGCTCATGCCGTCTCTTTTAAAATTATTAAGCGCAGTGGCGAATTTTACTCCGTTAAAAGTTTCAAATCCTTCATTTTCGACTTTAAAATCGGGCATATTTTTAATCTGTTCTTTTGAAAATGCGGTGTACTGCTCTAAATTACGCTCCATTTCGGGCTGTATCACTATATTGAGAGTAACCGCGTCTTCGGGACCGTAGAACATGACCATAGCGTTATCGTTAAAAAAAGAAACGGGAACTTTAGCTTCGTAATGCGGAAAGGTTATAGTTAAAACTTCAGGCGCTGCGACCTGTTGGGGCGCGGCGCACGCATAATTAAAACCTGATAAAAGAACGGCCGATAAGATAAAAACATAAATTAACGATTTCATAAAGACTCTCCTTTATTTTTGGTGATTGTATTAAATTTAAATAAACGCACCGTAAGCGGGGCCGTCATACGACCTTTAAAGTTAAATAATGCTGAAACCCATAACTAAATTATTCGGGCCGTTAGCTAACGCGTGGCCGCATTTTCCGAAGGCGGCGACGGTTATTCTTCCCTCGCCGCGCACTACGGCAACTTTAAATCCGCCGCCAAGGCCGGGATTAATCGAAGCCAGCTGTATATATGCGTCGCGCACGGCGTTGCTCAAAGCTATTTTCTCGCGGGTGTCTTCCTTGATGACTCCGCGGGCGATAGCAGCCACGGTAGTAGCTTCGCGAAGTTTAATAGGCAGCTTTTCCGCCGTGGTCCCTACCTGGGTAATAACGGAACGGTATCCTTCTTCCACGCATTTTTGCAACCAGTGGTCTTCGCGTTCGCGCTCATTGGTCATGGCAAGATATATGGCGGCGCGCTCGGGTGAAAGTTTCGGCTGTTTAGTTTCGACTATAAGATCTTTAACTATGTCGCGCGAAGTTATAACGCCGAGCATTTCGCCGGAATCTGAAATTACTGGAAGTTGTTCGATACGATTGTTGGTTAAATATTTAGCGGCGTCCTGGAGCGAATGTTCTTCAGTAACCGATATGACCGGATTACTCATTATGGTGGAGCAGGGCTTTTCGTCGTCGCATTCCTTTCTGACTATATCGCTTTCGGTTATTACGCCTTCAACGCGCTTTTTATCCAGAACGAAAATCACGCGGTTTTCGGCAGTTAAAATAATTTTTCTGATCTCACCGATTTTTTCGCTTTTTTTAACGACAACAAATTCTTTCGACATCGCGTCTTTTACAAGTGTACTCATAACTCAGGGCAACTCCTTTTAATAATTAATCCTATAGTATTGGTTGACATTTTACTTACAACACAGTTAACGCCGCTATCAAAGTAATTCACATATATCCGCATACGCTGAGCCATAGCTATAACTACGGCGCCGATACACAATTCATTTCAAACAGCCGCTATTTTTTCATTTTGATTATCTTAGCTTCGTTTTTATTATCCCTGTCTCTATCTTTGTCCTTATCCCTGTCTTTTCTATGCCGGCCGGTTTCGTTTTCTTCGCCCGAGCCCGACGCCGAGTGCTGCTGCGAATCGGATGCGATATTTTCATATCCCGCTTTCGTACGGGTAAATACGAGACGGCCTGCAGCGGTTTGAAGCATGGAAGTAACTATTACATCTACCGTTTTACCGATACAGTCGATTCCGTCCTCCACTATAACCATCGTGCCGTCAGGAAGATAACCTACGCCCTGAGAATGTTCTTTGCCTTCTTTAATTACATGCAGCGACATTGCCTCGCCGGGCATTACTATCGGTTTAAGCGCATTAGCCAGATCGTTTATATTAAGCACTTCAAGGCCGTGTATCTGGGCGACCTTATTTAAATTATAGTCGGTAGTCAGTATTTTAGAGTTATTTTTTTTAGCCAGCGCGATCAATTTTTCATCTACGGCGCGCGAAGCGGAATAATCTTCAGCCGTGATCTGTATGAGGCCGCCGAATTCATTCTGCATTTTATTTAATATATCCAGGCCGCGCCTTCCTTTGCTGCGCTTGAGGGTGTCCTGCGAATCGGCGATAAACTGCAGTTCATTCACTACGAATTCAGCTATCATTATATTGCCGTCTATAAACTTAGCTTTCATAATATCGTAAATGCGTCCGTCTATTAAAACCGAAGTATCTAAATATTTTTCGCTTTCTTTAACTAAAGATACCTGCTTTCCCGAAATTAATTTTATAATTTCGCCGTAATAACGCATACACAACGACATGCCTATATAGCCGAAGAATATATTTATTACAAAAGGCATTAAAATTTTAAGTATGGGTATTAATTTTTTAATATAATCGGGAAAAGTATCGGAAGTAGTCGAGTTTAAAAATATTATGGCCGGCAGCAATATGATTAAATTAGCTATCAGAAGGCCCGTAATAAACCCGATAATGCCCGCTATAGCCTCATAAAGCGAAATTTTCTTGAAAAGTTCCGAGCAATAGCGTTCTATTTCACGCGATATCATCGAGCCGATCAAAAAACCGAACATACCGATAACTATCGAAAGTTTTATTTCGGGATCTTCGCCCAGAATGGGATTATCGGTATAATAGGGCGTATTAGCCAGATAATAGCTCAAAGTAACGCCGGTAACGGTCCCGGTTAAAGTCAGTAAACTTCTTAAAACGGAAAAAATCTTAACCACATCCAGTCAGTAATATTTACGCAATAATATCATATCGTAGAATAAAAGTCAATCACGCAGTCGCTATTTATAACCATTAGAACCGATTAACCGAAGATCTTTCAAAAAGGCCGTACATATTGGTATATAATCGACCGTTTTCCAATTCTACCTTCAGTTCATTTTTTACTTCATTTTTTAATTGATATTCAACTTCAATTCTGGTATAATTCATCTTGATTTATGTATAGATAAAAACGCATTCACGGGGAGAGTAAAAAATGCTTACTAAGGCCTTTAAAGTAATGGGTATCTCATTTTTAGGCGCCGCGCTTTCTTTTAATTTAGCTTCTGCGCAAACCATTAAAACTCCGTCTGAAATCAAATCTAACGAAACGGCCGTCAAAGAAATCAATGAAACTAAGAAGGCTTATATAAAAAAAACTACCAAATATTCCTTCGAAGAACGGCTGCGCGTTGAAAACTTTGCCTATCCGCTTTTCGATAAAAAAAGAACGGGCAAAAGAAATTATACGCAGAGCCGCTTCAGAGCTAAAATAGAAGAGGAGCTTAGCCAGGAATCTAAAATAACGCTCACGCTCCAGGATTACAGATTTTTCGAGCGCGATCCGGCAAACGACGCTTCTATTTCCAAAAATGATTTTTCTATTTATAACGCCATACTTGAAATACGCAATTTTGCAGGCATTGAAGGCCTTTTCGCCAAACTCGGCAGACAGGAGCTTACTTTAGGCAATTTAAGACTGCTCGGCAACAGCAACTGGAGCGAAGGGCGCGTATGGGACGGAATGCGGTTTATATACAAAGCAGGCACGGGAACGCTCAATGTCTTTAATTTCGATCTGAAACGGCACGATTTAACGCCGCCGGTGCAGATCAGGGGCCTTTATTACATCTGCGATAAAATCAAGGGCATGGAATTATATACGCTTAAATATGTCGATAGAAACAGAGTCGGCGGAGAAATAGCCGTGACCGAAAGAAAAAATATCGATATAAACACTTACGGTTTCAATTACACTAAAAAATTCAATAAAAAAATCGAAGCTAATATCGAAACTGCTCTTCAGACGGGCAATTGGGGTCCCGAAAAACACCGCGCATCGGCGTTTCACGCGGAGGCTAAATACAACACCCTTTCAAAATCAAATTATTCCATAATAATCGAGTATAACGAAGCCGCGGGCGATAAAAATCCTGTTGACGGCGAGCACGGCACTTTTAATAATTTATTTGGCACCAATCACGGAAAATATGGTTACATGGATTTGGCCAGCTGGCAGAATATGAAAGAAATCGCCGTCAGAAACGAATTCAATATTCAAAAAGACTTGAAGGCAAAATTAAATTATCATATTTTCAAATTACAAAATTCAAAAGACGCGTGGTACAGGTCCAATAAAAGCGTCTTCGACGCGCGGCGCGACGCGAGCGGTGCGAGCGGAAACGATATAGGCAGTGAAATAGATTTGGTGCTAACCAAAAAAGTTAACGCTAATCTTGAAATAGAAGCCGGCGTATCTAAGTTCAGAGCCGGCGATTTCGTTAAAAAAACCGCGCGGGCCGGCGGCGAAACCGTAGATCCGGCATGGGGCTATATTCAGGTATTAAAAAAATGGTAAATTAAATTAATATTAATTGGAGGAAGTTATGAAAAAATTCAGCTTTATTTTATCTTTAACGGCGGCGGTTCTTTTATCGGCATCGATAGCGTTCGCGGCCGGCGATACTCAAAAAATATGGGACGAGCTTTTAAAAATAACTGAAAAATGCACCGACGGGGTATCTTACGACATGATCACGAAATCGAAAGTTAATAACAAAGAAGTTTCGACTAAAATGTCGTTTTACTTTAAAGACGTTAAAAACTACAGAGTCGATACCGAAGTAGAAAAACAGAAAACGCGCATGGTATTAACCGATAAAGAAGCCTGGGTTTACCTGACGGCCCAAAATGTTATAACTATCATGGACCATGCGGCGGTCCAGAGCATAAATATAAAAGAAGCCCTCGAAAAACAAAAAGAAAGCGCCGATGTCAGCGAAGGCAAAGACGGCGATAACATTACCTATACCATAACCGAACGCGAAACTAAAAACAAAACCGTATTCACCGTCGATTCAAAACTTGGCGTCTACAGTAAAATGCAGGTTTACGACGCTAAAGGCGATTTAGTCACGCAGGCCGAATACAGCAACTGGAAATTCGGGTCCATAGGCGCGGATGTTTTCTCAAAACCCGCGGGCGCTAAAGAAATGAAAATGCCTCAACAGCAGGCTAAACCTGAAGGTAAATAAAATCTTAATTTATGCAGGGCGTCACAAACCGGATATTTAAAATTATCTTATTTTTATTTGATCCATTCGTTTAAAAAAGGGAGTGAAACGATGATCGGCGAATCCATAAATATAACTATAGGCGGAGAGGCCGGAGACGGAATTTTATCGGCCGGTGAAATTTTATGCAAAGTAATTTTCGAATCGGGCGCGGGCCTGTGTACCTATAAAAATTTTCCGTCACGCATAAGGGGCGGTCACACTTCTTATTCGATTAGAATAAGCGGCGGCCTCTGTTCGGCGCGTTCGGATAAAACCGATATATTAGTGGCATTCGACGAAGAAACTTTCGATGTGCATAACCGTGAATTAAAAGATACGAGCATCGTGATATACGACCCCGCAAAAATTAAAAATATAAAAAAGCCCGATAACTGCGCGGCCGCATATTTTGAAGTGCCGCTCGGCGCCATTTCGACTCAGCAATTCGGAAAGCCTTTATATAAAAATTCCGTAATGATAGGTATTATAGCGGCTATACTCGACATGAACGAAGCACATGTAAAAAAAGGCTTCAGCGCGGCGATCGAATCGAAAAAAGGCGCCGATATACTTAAGATCAATCTCGAAGCCTGCTATTCGGGCATAAACCATTATAAAAAAACCGGAGGCGCGAAGTATTTAAAAATGCCGGCCGGCGAGCTTTGCGGCGATAATTATATAATGATGACCGGAAACGAGGCTATGACCTTAGGCGCGATAGCGGGCGGCTGCAAATTCATTGCGGCCTATCCGATTTCGCCGGCCACCGAAATTTTTGAAATGATGTGCTCCGTTCTTCCGAAAGAAGGCGGCACCGCCATGCAGGCCGAAGACGAAATAGCGGCATTATGCGCCGCCATAGGAGCGGGTTTTGCCGGCGCGCGCTCGATGACCTCCACTTCCGGCCCCGGGCTTTCATTAATGGCTGAAGCCATAGGCCTTGCCGGCTGCGCCGAGGTGCCGGTAGTTGTTATAGACGCCCAGCGGCCGGGGCCTTCGACGGGGCTTCCTACAAAAACCGAACAGGGCGACTTATACCACGCGCTTTTTTGTTCGCACGGCGACATTCCGCGTATAGTAATCGCCGCCGCCAGCGTTGATGAAAGTTTTGAATTCGCCGCTAACGCATTCAATTTAGCCGAAATTTACCAGTGCCCCGTCATACTTCTCACCGAACAGGTGATCGCGCAAAATAAATTCATTGCGGCCGCCTTCGATTATTCTAAAGTGGAAATTAACCGGGGCAAACTGCTCTCCGAAGCCGATTTAAACAAGCCGGGCTATAAATTTTTAAGATACGATTACACGCAGGACGGCATTTCACCACGCGCCATCCCTTCGCAAAAAGGCGGAGTGCATCTATGCAACGGCAACGAACACTCCGACACCGGCCGCATCACCGAAGATCCCGAGCTGCGCGTTAAAATCACCGATAAACGAATGGCTAAAATCGAATCGGCGCTCTCATCGAAATATCTGCCGGCGCCTAAATATTACGGCGGCGGGAGTAACGGCTCTAAATACGGAATAATCACAATGGGCAGCGTTACCGCGGCGGCCGTTGAAGCGCTGGATATAATTTCTGATAAAACTGGACGCGACGATTTTAAAATAATGC
This sequence comes from uncultured bacterium, assembly GCA_964436235.1. Taxonomy (GTDB): domain Bacteria; phylum Muiribacteriota; class UBA9980; order UBA9980; family UBA9980; genus UBA9980. Next base: position 3,165 of record CAYTCW010000065.1, on the reverse strand, counting down.
AGTTAACGACGCTTATGCCTTTTTGTGACAGGGCCGCCGAAACTTTTATTTCGGGCTGTGAAAAAGTCTTCGTCATAGAAAGCAATAAATCCGCTCAACTATGCGGATTAATAAAAATGCGCCTTCCGGTACACGAAAAATTACATTCAATTTTGAAATACGACGGCCTTTCATTTTCGGCCGCCGAAATAGCTGAAAAGCTCATGGAGGTTAAATAATATGCTGACGATAAACGAGCTCACACATTCAAAACCTACATGGTGCCCCGGCTGCGGCCACTTTGCCGTGTTAAACGCCATCAGCCGCGCAGTTATCGAGTGCGGCCTCAAAAAAGAAGAAACGGTCTGCGTATCGGGGATAGGCTGTTCCTCTAAATTACCTGAATACCTCGACACTTACGGGTTCCATACCATCCACGGCCGCTCGCTTCCTCACGCACAGGGCGTCAAACTCGCCAATCCCGCTTTAACGGTCATAGATATAGGCGGCGACGGCGACGGCTTCGCCATAGGATGCGGCCATTTCATACACGCCGCGCGGCGCAATGTAGATATCACTTATATACTCATGAACAATCAAATTTACAGCCTTACCAAAGGCCAGACTTCGCCTACCTCCGACCGCGGTTTTATAACTAAAACCTCGCCTGAAGGCGCCGAAGAAGCGCCGGTCAACGTTTTATTAACGGCGCTGACCGCCGGGGCCACTTTCGTCGGCTGCGGATTTTCTTCCGACGTAACCGGACTCGGTTCTTTAATAGCCGCCGCCATAAAACACAAAGGTTTTTCTTTCATAAACGTCATATCGCCCTGCGTTACCTTCAATAAACTAAACACTTACGATTCATATAAAAAACAGTGCTATAAACTCAGCGACGCCGCTAATTACAACCCGCAGTCTTACGAAAAAGCAATAGAAGCCGCGCTCGGCTATTTCGAAAAAAAACCGCTCGGGCTTTTATTTCAAACTGAAACAAGCGTATTCAAAGAAACGCATATGTCTTTGCACCCGATAGCTCCTGCCATGCAGGATATTTTCGACCCGCAAAAACACGCTCATTTAATGCAAAAATATTTAAGACGCTGATTACGGGAGCTTTAATTTGGATACGAATTTAATTAACGGTTTAATTAATAACGCGGCGCTGCTTTTGATTTTAAGCATATTATACGATTCCATTTCAGAAGCTAAAGGCCGTAAAACTCTGGCGCAAAAAATCTTAACGGGCATAATGCTCGGCGCTATCTGCCTCGGAGTAATGCTCAGTCCTTTTAATTTCACCCCGGGAGTAGTTTATGATACACGCTCCATACTGCTGAGCATTTCAGGCCTTTTTTTCGATCCGGCTTCGGCGGCGACAGCGGCGGTTATGGCCGCCGTTTACCGTTTCTATACGGGCGGCGTTGGCGTATGGGCAGGAATAGCCACTATACTTACCACTACGATGGTTGGAATTTTATGGCGCAAAAAAAGTTATGAGCGGCTCGATAAAATTTCGATAAGCGAATTATATTTTTTTGGAATAACGGTTCACGCGGCTATGCTTATGTCTCAGCTTCTCATACCATGGCCGAAAGCCTTCGAAGTGCTCGAAAATATAATACTGCCGGTAATATTGGTTTATCCGGCAGGAACGGCGTTGCTCGGCAAACTTATGGTAGAGCGCAATCAAAAATTAAAAACAAGATATGAGTTAGCTAAAAGCCAGGCGATGCTTTTAGAAGTTTTAAATTCGATACCTCATTCGGTATTCTGGAAAGACTGTAACAGCGTTTATCAGGGCTGCAACAAGCAGTTCGCCCTGGATACAGGCTTAAGCGATCCTAAAGAAGTTAAAAATAAAACCGATTACGACCTGCCCTGGACGAAAAAAGACAGTGAAGCCTTTATAAGCGACGACCGTGAGGTAATAAGAAGTAAAAAATCCAAACGCAGCATTATCGAACAGATCACCAGAGCTGACGGAAAGCGTATATGGATATTAACGGTCAAAGTGCCGTTATTCGATCAAAACGGCGATTCATTAGGTGTTCTGGGACTTTATGAAGACATATCCGAACGCCGGACGGCCGAGGCCGAGCTTTTAAAAGCCAAAGAAGCCGCCGAGGAAGCCAACCGGGCAAAAAGTCTTTTCTTAGCCAATATGAGCCATGAAATAAGGACGCCGATGAACGGCATTATAGGCTTTGCAAAGCTGCTCGAATTAAGCGAGTTGAATGATTCACAAAAAGAATTCATTTCGGTCATCAATTCGTCTTCAAAAAATCTTCTCGATATCATAAACGATATACTCGACATATCGCGCATAGAAGCGGGTAAAATTAAATTAGACAATAGTTTTTTAGAACCCGGCGATTTACTGAACCAGGTTATCGAAACTTTCAAACCGGCCATCGAAAATCGCGGACTTTCTTATAAAATAAATATTTCACCTGAAATTAACTATAAAATATACGGCGACCAGACAAGGTTATCGCAGTTATTATTTAATTTAATTAACAACTCGATTAAATTCACCGAAAAAGGCTCTATTGAAATCGGTATCGAGCAACTGCATAAAATAGATGGAAACGCGCTTTTAAGATTCAGCGTCACCGACACCGGAATAGGAATTGAAAAAGAAAAATTATCCAAAATATTTGATATATTTTTTCAGATAGACGATTCATATACGAAAAAATATCAGGGCACCGGGCTCGGACTCGCCATAGTTAAAAACCTCGTCAATTTAATGGGAGGCGGCATTAATGTTCAAAGCGCCGCCGGACTCGGCACGCGTTTCGATATCGACATATCATTTAAAATCGGAGAAGACGCGCAAAGCGATTCAAATAATAAAAAACTGGGCGCAGCAGTAAAAGAAAAATTCGGCGAGGGCCTAAAAGCGCTTATAGTAGAAGACGACCATATCAGCGCGCGGCTCGCCGATCTAATAGTTAAAAAATACGGGTTTACTACCCGCATTGCAGGAAGCGGCTTAAAAGCCGTCGAATTGATAAGCGAAGAAAAATTCGACATCGTGCTTATGGATATTCAACTGCCCGAAATGGACGGATTGAGCGCCATCGGCTTGATTAAATCAAAAAAAGCCGAAGGCAACGCCAACTTTAAAGTGCCTATAATAGCCCTGACGGCTTACGCTTTGAGCGGCGACCGCGAAAAATT
>CAYTCW010000064.1:8761-25586 GCA_964436235.1 uncultured bacterium | reverse complement strand
TCTCCCTCCCCATCAAAAAATAAAAAATAAATTGACAACCAATAATTTTTAAGCTATGATTACGACTATCGACTAACGACTGATTATATGAGGTTTTAAAATTATGAACGCATGTACAAATATAAGTGCAAATGAAGTTGTCCGTCCGCGAAAGTATTTTTTATTGATCTGTGTCATTTTGATTTTATTATTGGGCGGCGTTTTTTTTGTATCGCGCGCGGCGGCCTGCACGGATGTTTTGAATGCGTTTTTATCGATAGAGACGCTTAATGCTCAGCTCAAGGAGAGTCTTTTAAAAATCAACGATGCTTTTCAGCGTTTAGACGTGGCGCTCAGTCAGAATGATTCCAAAACTGCTCAGGCTGAAATCGGCAAGCTTATCGATTCGTATTTCAACTTTTATCTCACTTATTATCAGAATCCGCCCGCGCAATTTGTTGACGACCCGCGCTGGCGTGATAAGTTATCTGATGTTAACTCCAAGATCAAGATAATATTGAAATTAGTGAATCAGGGGCGTGCCGACGACGCTCACAAGCAGGTTGAGGCGGCCTACAATTCATTTTCGGCGATTTATATCGACCGTATTCCGATGCAGGAACAAAACGTATTCGACCTTATAAAAGCGCGTCTTGACAGCATCGAAGTGGAGTTAGCCAATTTTAACGCGTTAAAGACCGATGAAACCGCTCTGCACGCTAATAACTTAAAAAGTCTTGCCGACCGGCTGCTTGCCTTCGACGCGCCCGACGCCGGCTATGCCGAGCGAAGAAGGCTCTTAGCGGCCCATATAACCGAAAGGGCCGATATGATAGTCGTTAATCCGCCGCGTGACACGGCAGCGTGCGAACTGCTTAAAGTTGAAGCGGCCGGGCTCAAAGCGAGCGTCGAAGTTTTCATCGGCGGCCGCAAGGAAAATCTTGACAAACAATGGTTCAAGCAATAACGGCGCCGATGAAACTAAAACTTACCATAATGCTCGATGAAGCAGGCATTATTCAAAATTGCGAATATATCAAAAAAATAAGTGATCACGAAAAAAATCATTCCATTAACGTTCAAAACGGCAATGGTGATATTATTGAAAACAACTGCCGTACAAGTTTGCAAGACCGTGAACGCTCGCCCGGTCATAATTACGGTCTAATCCAGGATTACGATTACGAATTCGACTGTCCGCATGGCGTTATTCAGGCGGCTTCTTCTCTGGACGCGCCAGATCTGGACGGGCTTTTCAAATTACTTGGAATCGATAAAGATAAAAAAGTGATGTTTGTGATCGTTAATAAAAAAATCACCTTCTCCAACTCGGAAGTTAAAGAAGGCGATCACATCGAACTGCTGCCGGCTATCGACGGCGGCTGACGGGTTTATTTATTATATCTAATTTTATTTTACTTCGTTAGCAACTGAAGTTTTACGGACCGCTTTTTTCTTAGCGGTTTTTTTAGCTTTAGCCGGCGCTTTCGTTTTAGCTTCGCCCGTTATATTTTCGTTGATCGACATTGCGGGTTCGGCGTTAAAATCGGTCGGGCGCGAGCTGTTAAGTGCTTCGGCGGGGGCGCCTTCAGTTGCGGCGGGCGGTTTCGGGGCCGACACCGACGATGCGGGCGGTTTTTCGCCCATCGGCGCGGAAGCCGGAGGCGCTGACGGAATGAAACTGCCGGTAGTTAAGCTCATTACGAGTTTGAGTTTGCCTTCGATAATTTCGATATCCATATTCAGGCCGTATTTTTTAGCTTCGATGAGGCAGAACTGCAATTTACCGCGTGCCGAATCGACTATCTGCGCGAACACCTTAACGGTTTGCGGGCCGGTAGTATTGATATAGTCTATTAAGAGATTTAACTTTGAAAATTGCTGTTTTTCGATATCGTAGTTGAGCGAGGCTATTATTTTAGTTGATTTTTCGAGTTTAGCCGCCTGTACGTGATTGTAAAGCTCTTTGATCGAGGCGTCTTCGGGAGCGGCTTTCATCTGGTTGACTAAATTTTTTTCTTCGATCGAAAGTGAATTATATCCTTTTAATAAACCGGCAAATTCATCATTTGACATAAACTGCGGCGATACATCGGCGCCCTGCGCGGGATTTTCAGCGGGCGCAGCCGAAGCGCCGCCTTCAGCCGGAACTGAATCGGGAAGCTGCGCGCCTTCGGCCGGAGCTTCCGATGCGGGCGGTTTAGCGCCCGGCATAATAACCTGCGGCAGCGGAACGTTTGGCGCCTGCGGGCCGTTAACGAGCATGCCGTTGACTATATTGGTGCCGCTTTGAAACAGATGGGCCGCCTGAACGCCGCCGGTTAAATAACCGATAGCCTGGCTCATAGTCTGCATCGCGTTACCGAAAAAAGAGGACAGGCCGCTTGTGAGGCTTATCATATCGCTTAAAAAACTGCCGCTCGACTGCGCCGCCGCGGCGGAACCTATCATCGAAAAGGAAAATACGAATATAATCATCATACTAAAAAGGGTTTTCTTCATATCAACCGCCTCCAGAATTTAAATAATTTATAAAATAATCTTAAAAATCGCGCTAATTAATCACATTGATTTTTTCGCTGCATTAATTATAATTGATAAATTAACTTTCGTCAAGGGCGAAAATAATTTTTATCGAAAGTATTTACTTCCTTGAAAGTTTTAAAGCAAATATGATATAATATAACGCGAATCAATGTTTATAAAGGGTGATCACCATGGCAGTCAGAAATTACCTCGCTCATACCCCGCAGATTGACCGCGCCGCTTATATCGACGAGGCGGCTTCAGTCATCGGCCGGGTCAGGATAGGAAAAAACGCCTCCGTATGGCCCGGCGCGGTCCTGCGCGGCGATATAAACGAAATTTGCGTCGGCGATAATTCAAATATTCAGGACGGCGCAGTGCTCCACGTTACTTACGAACTCGCCGTTAATATCGGAAACAATGTAACCGTAGGCCATCTTGCCATGATACACGGCGCCGTGATCGGCGATAACTCATTAATAGGCATCGGCGCTATCGTACTCGACGGCGCGGTTATCGGTAAAAACAGCGTGATCGCGGCCGGAACATTAGTTCCGCCCGGAATGCATATACCTGAAGGCGTAATGGTAATGGGCGCGCCGGCTAAAGTAAAACGCGAACTCACGGCCGAAGAAATCGAATCGATAGCTAGAAACTGCCAGAGCTATGTGAATATAATAAACGATTATAAACAGGCTTAAATATGGAAAAATCATGTCAATAGACACTTTAATGAATAAACTGACCCGCATCGAGGGCCGGATAGAAAATATCAAGCAGCGCATAAACTCGTTGAAGGGCGGCGCAGCCTTCAGCGCGCACTTTAATGACGCGAAAGAAAAACTCAAAGTCGATATCGCCGCAGGAACCGGCACGGCGAATAAGCCGGCCGCCGATAAAAAAAACGCTAAAAACCCGCTGGCCGGCGTTACGGTCAAAATGCCGAAAATAACCTACGAAAAAGGCGCCGCTCCCCAAAATGCGGCGGCGCAGGGAACCGCGGGGACGGCTGGCGCTATCGAGCTTAAACACACGGCTTTAACCCCGGAAATAGGCTCGATAATAGTCGAAAAAAGCGGAAAACACGAAATAGATCCGCTGCTGATATCGGCGATAATGGCCGTAGAATCCGATTTCAACCCTCAAGCCGTTTCGGATAAAGGCGCGATAGGCCTCATGCAGCTGATGCCCGAAACCGCCGGCGAACTCGGAGTAAACCCCCATAATATAAGCCAGAACGTCGAAGGCGGCACCCGCTACATAAAGCAGATGCTCGAAAAATTTTCGGGCGACCTTAAACTCGCCCTGGCGGCCTATAACGCCGGACCGAACGCCGTGATACGCCACGGCGGAATACCGCCTTATGCCGAAACGCAAAATTACGTGCTTAAAGTGCTTAAAAATTACGAAAACTTCCTCAAACAAACCGGTGCCATAGACGAAGATTTCGGCGCCGAAACGGATAGCAAAAAAGCGCGCGAAGCGTTAATAAGCAACGCCGCTGAAATGACCGACGCCGTTTTTAACTCCGCCGGCAAAAATAAAAACGCCGGCCTTTTCGGCGCCGAAGACGATTACGGCGATGATAACGAAATTTACGCTGATGAATAAATACTGCGCGAATGACAAATGATAAGCGATAACTATAATATAATATAAAGAAAGAGTTGAAAAATTGAAAAAAAATACAATGCCGCCCGGCGGCGAAGCCCAAAAGCTGCTCACGCTTTTTTTAGAACTCGGCATATTAAAAAAAGTACCGCGCACCGGCTGGCTGTGGCGCAATATACCGGATTGCGAATCGATAGCCGACCACTGCTACCGCGTTAATTTAATAGCCATGATGCTCTGCGACAGCATAAATTCACGCGCCAAAAAACGCGGCGAAAAGTTAAACTTTGAAAAGGTAATGCGAATGGCCGTGCTGCACGAGATAAGCGAATGCCGCATCGGCGATATCCCCTATCCGGCCCAAAAATATATAGGCGCCGCCGTTAAAACGGCCGCTGAAACCCGCGCAGTACAGGATATGACCGCGCCGCTCGACTTTTTAATCGATAATAACTACGCCGGCCTCTGGCTCGAATTCGAAGAAGGAAAAACCCCCGAAGCACGCCTCGTCAAAGCCGTCGATAAACTCGAAATGCTCATCCAGGCAGTCGAATACGAAAAAGCCGGCGCTAAAACGCTCGGCGATTTCTGGCGCAACGCCGATACTTTCAAACAAATAGCCGCTCACCCGGCTATCGAGGAAATTTTAGACGAACTTATAAAAATGAGAAGCTGATTTTTATATCGGTCTTTTAATTCCCGCGCGTCCTGGCGGAATAAGGCTGCCTATGCGGCCGGTTTGCTGGCTTACAGCCGGTTTTGCGGCGAGTTCGAAGACTCTGCCGCAGCTTTTTTTGACGAAATCGTCGTGGGTGGCAATTACGGCTGTTATTTTAGATACGCGGTTAAGGGCGAGGATGAGGTTAATGACGTCGCTTTTACTTGCCAGATCGAGGCTTCCGGTGGGTTCGTCCATTATGAGCAGTTCCGGCGCGTTAAAAACCGCGCGCGCGGCGGCGATCCGTTGAGACTCGCCGCCTGAGAAGGTTTCGGGATAACTATAAGCTAAGCCGGTCAGTTTTAAAAAATCGAGCAATTCCATGGCGCGTTCTTTGAGTTTATCGTTGAAGCCGCCTTCTTTAAGGGCGCCGGGATAGGCGATATTGCGCCAGGCGTCTAATTCGGGGATTAAAAAATGGTGTTGAAAGACGAAGCCTATTTTTTCGTTTCTGAATGTCAGAATTTCATCCGGCTTCATAAGTGCGGCGTCGATCGAATTAATAAATAGCGAGCCGCCGTCCGGCCTGTCTAAAAGTCCGAGAATATTGAGCAGCGTAGATTTTCCGGAACCCGAAGGGCCGGCCACCACGCATATTTCGCCCGGTGCGACGGCGAAATCCACGCCGTTGAGGATTGTTTTAGGCCCGCCGGGCGCGGGATAAGTTTTAACGATCTTTTCAGCTTTAATCATAAATATTTAATGGGGCCCGGAGGCGTGCGACAGGTTGGCAAAGCGCATATCGTCTTTGAAGAAGCGCAGTTTAACGGTGCCGGTGGGGCCGTTACGCTGTTTAGCGATAATAATTTCGGCGACGCCGGGTTCTTTGGATTCTTCTTTATTGTAGTATTCGTCGCGGTAAATAAACATGACGACGTCGGCGTCCTGTTCTATAGCGCCTGATTCGCGGAGATCGGAAAGCATGGGGCGTTTATCGGGTCGCTGTTCTACAGCGCGCGACAACTGTGAAAGAGTTATGACCGGCACTTTTAATTCGCGCGCGAGGCTTTTGAGCGAGCGCGATATTTCGGATATTTCCTGCTGGCGGTTAGCGTCTTTAGTGGCGCGTCCCTGCATGAGCTGAAGGTAGTCTATGATTATGGCGCCGACTTTATGTTCGGCGTATAATTTGCGGGCTTTCGAGCGCAGCTCGGAAAAAGTGAGTCCGGGCGTATCGTCAATAAATATAGGCGTTTCGTTGAGCTTTCCGGCCGCCGTAGCGAAACGCGACCAGTCGTTGCCGTCTATCTGGCCGGTGCGCGCCTTGTGAGAGGAGACTCTGGCCTCGGTACACATCATACGGTGCACCAATTGTTCTTTAGACATTTCAAGCGAGAACAGGCCGACGCCGGTACCGGTGCCCATAGCCATATTGGTGGCTAAATTTAAAACGAAAGCTGTTTTACCCATTGACGGGCGCGCGGCGAGGATGACTAAATCGGAAGGCTGAAAACCGGCGGTCATAGCGTCCATATCGTAGAAGCCGGTCGATATGCCGGTAACTAAACTCTTGCGTCTGAATAGTTTTTCGATATTATCGAAAACGTCTCTGACGAGCGCTCTTAGCGAAACGAAGTCCTGTGACAGGCGGTTTTGCGTGATACCGAAGATAAGTTTTTCAGCTTTTTCAACAAGGGCGTCGGCTTCTTCGGCCTCGTCGTATCCGAAACGCGCGATTTGATTGCCTGCGTTAATAAGGGTTCTAAGCAGATATTTTTCGTAAACTATTTTAAGGTATGATTCGAAGTTAGCCGACGACGGCACGGCGTTAGCCATAACTACGAGATAACTCGAAGTGCCGACTTCTTCGAGGAGTTCTTTAGAGCGAAGGTGATCGGAAAGGATGACTAAATCGAGGGCTGAACCGGATTCATAAATTTCGCTCATCGCCTTGAAAATTAACGCGTTCGCCTTGTGATAAAAACACGGCGCGGTAAGCAGGTCGGTGCATTTAATAAGCACTTCGCGGTCGAGAAGCATGGAGGCTAAAAGCGCCTGTTCAGCCTCAGAATTATTCGGCGGGGTTTTGTACTGCGTTGAAATGGCGTCGGAGCCTTTTTTAGGAATCATATCACACCTTTATAAAGTGATTATTTATTTTCGCCTAAAAAAGCAAGAGGCGACGGCGTATATAAACACCGTCCGCCGCCTTATGCTTTTTCGCGGTAACGGCCGCGGCAAAAGCCTCAGCCGCAGCCTCTTTATTGTTCGGCTTCGATAACTACCGTAATCGAAGTTTCGACTTCGGAGTGAAGTTTTAATTTAACTTCGTGAGAGCCTACTGTTTTGATACCGCCGCCGTCGATTTCGATCTTGCGTTTATCGATATCGAATTTGGTAAGGTTTTTTATAAGTTTTGAAACGTCCGAAGCGGTTATTGAACCAAAAAGTTTGCCTGACGGGCCTGATTTCGATTTGATAACGTAATTGTAATCTTTCAAAGACTTCGAAATTTCTTCAACTTTAGCTTTTTCTTTCTGTTCGCGCAGTTGAGCGTTTTTAATGGTGGAATCGAGATTTTTCATATTGCCGCTCGAAGCGATAACCGCCATACTGTTCGGAAGAAGAAAATTATTATAATAACCTTCTCTAACGTTTATAATTTCGCCTTTTTTACCGACATTTTTTATGTCGGAGGTCAATATAACCTTCATTTATCTAAACCTCCTTCGTTTAAATTGTTTGGTTCGTCAATTTTTCTGATATCGATCCACGGATCGGCCAGCCCGACAAATAGGACCGTCATATAAAACAACGGGTGAAAAAATATCAGAAAATATAAAAATATTCTTGCCGCCATATTTACGCTGTAATGGAGTAAATAAAAATGAACGACCGCAAGCCCGTTTATAAAAAACAGCATCATGAAAGCGCCGTTGATGTTAAGCCCGATCAAATTGAGGTATCGGGCGATCCCGCCCTGCTCTCCGCCGCCTGAAAGGTTTAACAGCAGGAGCCCTGCTATAAAAACCCAGACGGTCTTCCACGGCATGCGCCAGCGCGAAAACGCGGGAAGCGCGGCCGCTTCGTAATTAAGCCTCCTGAGAACCATTGCCGCCGCTAAGTAATTTATGATCGCCGATATGAAAGACGAACCTAACAAAAACAGAGGAGTGTAAATATACATACCCCGGACGGCTTCCGCCGCCTGAGCGTAAAAACGCTCCATGTTATTGATTTGTTCGGCCGACGCGCCGCTTTTTTTAAGCGATTCGATATTAGCGTCTCCGGATTTTTTAAACTGCTCGGAGATAACTTCGAGCTGTTTTTTGACGGAAACGTTAAACTCCATAACCGGCGCGACCACTACGAATAAGATGATAGTAGATATCATCGTAGTGAACGCGCACACGAAAACCGAAGTTATCGCGCTTTTGCGTGCGCCTATCATAAAAGCGAGTACCATCCCCTGAAGACCGACACCTATTAAAAAAAAGACGGCGGTCAGAGGGTTGCCCGTATAAATACTTACGAGCGCGGTGGCCACCAGGGCGACCAATGCCGTATATTTTAAATCGCCGAATTTGACGTGCATTATCACTAACGGAACGGGACAGAAAAACATCGAGATCGTCCCGATCACCGGCAAATATCGGCTAATTAGAAAGAGCACAACGAGTATCGCGGCTAATAACGCCCCGAGCGTCGTTTTATTTAATCCGTTAACGCGCGCAATGGCCGCGCCTGTTTGAAACTGCATTAAATTCCGCTTTCAATAATGGTTACAAATAAAACGGCGCGTTTAAGCCACTCTTTCGCTGACAAAAGCTAAAAGCGCTATTTCGCGTGCGCGTTTTACCGATACCGTGATCATGCGCTGATGTTTAGCGCAATTACCGGTAACGCGTCTTGGAAGTATCTTGCCTCTATCGTTGACGTATTTTTTTAATTTAGTGATGTCTTTATAATCGAGATAATCAACGCCGTCTTTGCAGAACATGCAGACTTTCGAACGAGGCGTACGCATCATTCTTTTCTTACCGTCTCTTGAACCGCCGCGGCCCTGTGACATTGCCATATTTTGCCTCCTTCCCTGATATTTAATTAATTAATTTTGAGCATCGCTTATTGAAAACTAAGGAAAAAGCGCGGCTACATAGCCTGCATCGCTTTAACCGGAGCTTTTTTCTTTTCGATATAGCTGGCTATAATCATGTGGCGCAATACGCCGGCCGTGAATTTTAACGCTTTATCGAGTTCGATGTTGAATTGTGTATTAGCTTTGTAATTGAATAAAACGTAGTAAGCTTCGTTAACTTTCTTAATTTCGTAAGCAAGTTTGCGTTTGCCCCAACGATTCGTCGTTTCTAATACGTTTCCGCTTTTTTGAACCTGTTCTTCAACTTTAACGACTATTTTATCGATATCCGTTTCGTTGAAAGATGGATCGATAAGAACCATACATTCGTAAGCCTTCATTTATGTTTCACCTCCTCCTGGACGATAATTTGGCCCCCGTTTAATGCACGATTTCGCATCGGGAGCAAAGAGATTACATACAAAGGTTCACTAATTATAACACGATCGACGGCATTTGTCAATTTATTTTAAAATTTATGCGAAACTTATTTTAAAATAATACCGGAATGATTTTTAAAAAATCTTATCAATTAAACTTTACAACAGCTTTTCTTTTTTTTGAAATTAATTTATGAATTAATGTTGACAAAACAAGTTTTATGAAGTAAAATTAAATGAACTGGTGAAAAAACAACCGAATAATTACCGAAATATAGCCGAAAATTCGCTTTTTACATTTGATCAGAACAGGCCCGAAGAGCTTTTTCTACTAAAAAGCCTTTTTTCGTTTTTTATTTTTGTTTTACCTTCGGGTTTCAATTTTGTTTTAATTTAAATAGATAGAGTATAAGGGGGATTTGTATGAAGTATTTAAGAAAAGATCTGGTGTTAGCGGTGATTTTACTCGCCGCCGCATTCGTATTCGCCGGAGCCGGCCTTTTTAGCGATAACGCTTCGGCGGCCGATAATTCCAAATTATTGAGAGTCACTTTTTTAAACGTGGATCAGGGTGACTGCATCATCATCCGCACACCGTCAGGCAAGGTAATTATGATCGACGCAGGCGACGATACCAAATACGCCGCGGAAAAATATATTCTTCCATACCTCGAAGCCAACGACATAACTAAAATAGACACGCTCATAATAACCCACGCGCACCGCGATCATATCGGCGGTCTTCTTAAAGTAATACCCAAAGTAGAAATAGGCGCGGTTTACGAAAACAAACCATCAAACACTCAAATTTACGTTGAAATAGTCAATATGCTCAAAAAACGCAAAGTACCCATTTATAAAGCATGGAAGGGCGATAAACTCGATTTCGGCGACGGAATCGACGCGCTGATCATGCATCCGTCACGCGAATGGTACGGCCTCCAGGGCGAATCGCTCGATATGAGCACCCAGGACGGCGGCGTGTCCGAATCCGACGGCGAAGGCAATCACAACGATTTTTCGGTAACTTTAAGACTCCAGTATAAAGATATCGTTTATCACTTCCCCGGCGACGCCGAAAAAGCCGCCGAAGAACACATGATGAAAGGCCATCCCGACAATTTGTTCAACTGCACGGTTTATAAAGTCGCTCACCACGGTTCGAAAACTTCTTCGGATCCAGGCTATTTAAATAAGCTCAAACCCGCACTTAGCGTTATTTCATGCGGCATAAACAATAAATTCAAACACCCGTCTCCGATAACCGTTCAAAATCTTCAATATTACTGCAAAAATACTCTTCGCACCGACGAAGACCAGACTGTAGAAACATGGACCGACGGCGTCGAATTCAACTATTCGAGCAACAGCACCCCTAACGCTATGGTAAGCGGCCCCGTCGTAACCGGCATTACTCCTTACAGCGCATCCATCGAATGGGAAACCACTCATCTATCGACCACTAAAGTTAAATACAGCGAAGCAGGGGCGGCGAACGCTTCATCAAAAGAAGCGGCCGACAAACAGCTCCATCACCAGTTAACTCTTACCGGCCTGAAACCGAATACTAACTACAATTTCGAAATCGAATCGATAGCGGTCAAAGACCCCGCTCAGATCCTCACGGCGCAGGGCACGTTTAAAACCGCCGACGAAAGCGCCTCAGGCGTAAAAATAGCATCCATGAACATGAGTCCGAAAACGGCCCTGATATTCGAACCGGTAGTCCTGAGCGTTAAAATCGAAGGCGCTCCGGCAAAATCTAAAGTTACGCTTTATGAAGACAGCGTCAACGCAAAAAACAAAGCAAGCCAGGTAACGCTTCCAGCTAACGGAATCGCTAAATTTAAATGGACGCCAAAACAAAGCAAGCAATACGAACTGCTCTTCGTAGTCAGCGACGGCGAAAAAGTTCTCGCGGTAGGCTCGATGCGCACCGCAGTTACAAGGCGTTTAGTTCTTTGCGACCTTGCGCACGGCAACTACAACTCATCTAAATTCGAAAGTTTCAAAGTCGATTTATACGGCCGCGGATTCGAAGTGGGCGACATCACCGAACGCATTACAGATGCTACGCTCAAAAACGCGGCTGTCTTAGTAATGTCGGAATACTCTACCACCGAGGCCGGCCTTAACGCATCCGAATTGAACGCCATAAAAAAATTCGTCGATAACGGCGGCGGCCTGCTTCTGCTTTCCAGGGCCGATTTCGGCAATCATTCGCAGCCGCAGACATTAAACAAAGTATTAGAGCAGATCGGCTCTAATATCCGCGTCAACGACGACGAAGTAATGGACCCGACGAACAGCCCGGGCCAGAATATGGCTTACCTTTTATTCATGCACCTTTTCGACAAAAATATAATATCGCCCGAAGTTAAAATGCTTATAATAAAAGGCAGCGCATCGATGTTAAACGCCAAAATGAAACCCGTAACGGCCGCCGATAAAACCATAATCCCGCTTACTTACGGCGATAACGACACTTATAACATCGACTCCGACAATGCGGGCGACGGCGTTATATATCCAGGCGGCGTTACCATCGTAGTCGACGCGGCCGAAGTTCTTCCCGGCGGCGGCAAGGTAGCGGCTTTCGGCGGGTTCCATATCGACGGCGGCGCTTATACTTACTCTAACAATAACCATACGCACATATATAATTTCGACGTGGTCAACTGGCTTGCGCGTCCGGCTAAAAAGCGCGTACACGAACTTTCGACCGAGATGACCTATATCAGCGACGACAGTAAGAACACCCTCGAAGACGGCGAAATCAACCAATCGGCCGTTATAAGCAACACGATACGGGCTGAAAAGATATCGAAAAAACTTCTCGAAGAATTCGACTACAGCAACGATAAAATAAGCGCGTCCATCGATAACTTCATCAGGTTCTTCGACGGCTCTAACGCCAGATATATCGGCAGCTTCAACGGCGTTATCAAAAAAGTATTAGACCGCGTAAGATACGAAGCGGCTGAAAACTCCGATATTTTAACTAACTCCGGCGATAAAATCAAAGCGCTTGAAGATTTATACTACAAATCTTTGAAATTAGCGAGATAAATCCTCGATTATAAATGACGGCGGTAAATTAAAGCGCCGCTCGCACAGCCACGGGACGCACATATGCGCCCCGTGGTTTTTTTTACCGCGCTTAATAAAATCACGACAAAAAAACATTGAAAAAAAAGTTGTCTTATGTTATTTTATACTTGTTTAATTGTTTAATTGTTTTGATTACCATTACTTAATATGGTTTAAATACAAAAAAATCACTCATATAAGAAAAGACGGCCTTAATTAATGAAGAAATATTTTAAAATAACTTACCTCGCTCCCGCTTCGCTGATTTTAGCCATGGCTGGATACTTATTGACTGTAAACGCTCAAAGCGGCGCGGTAAAGATGGCGCACGCTTTTTTCGAAGCGGCGATGGTCGGCGGGCTTGCCGACTGGTTCGCCGTAGTGGCCCTTTTTCGTCATCCTCTCAACCTGCCGATACCGCATACTTCAATTATCAAAAAAAACAGGCGCAAAATAACCGACCGCATCGTCGAAATGCTCCAGACCCAATGGCTGACCAAAGACGCCATCCTCAAAAAATTGGACAATTATGATTTTTCGAATGAAATCTCAGACGCGTTTTTAACTAACGGCGGCGGCGAGTTAAAAAGTTTCTTCGGTTTTTTAATAGATGAATTTATAAAAAAACAATCTGAAGATAATACCGGCGCCAATAAAATCGACTATTCCAGGATAATTGCCGGACTCGAAAAGGAAATTACCGCGATAGACTTTACAACGCCGCTTGCCGGCGCATTAAATTCAAATCTCGATATATTCAGGCTTATTATAATAAACGAAGTGGATTCATGGCTTTTAATGCCCGACACTAAATTCGTTTTACGAGAAAAACTTAAAAAGATAATTATTACTTACGCGCAAAAATACGAAATGATTAAAACCGCCGTAGAGTTTGGCGAAGCGATAGGCGTTTTAAATTACGATACGCTTACGCAGGAATTGATCAAGCTCCTCGGCGCAGAGCTCGAAGCCGCGCGCGCCGATGAAGGACATGAATTAAACTCACAGCTCAACCATACGATCAAAAATATGATCGATAAAATAAAAAATAATCAGATGAGCGCCGCGCTGCCTTCGTTAATACTTCGCTACGCTGCCGAAAAGATCGATTTTAACCGCGCCGCGCTCGGACTTATTCGCGAAAACAAAACGGCAATAATCGATTTCATGTTCAATATGGCAAAATCGGCGGCCGGCGACTTAAAAACCGACGGCGAAGTAAAAAATACATTCAACTCCTGGCTTAAAAATAAAATATCAGCGTTTATAAACGCCAATCACTCCCACATCGGCGAAATAGTAAGAAGCAATATCGACGGAGTCAATGACGACGAATTAGTGAATCAGATCGAAGAAAAAGTCGGCGACGACCTTCAATATATAAGACTGAACGGCGCTATCGTCGGCGGTCTTGTCGGACTCATAATATACTTTTTTAAGAGCCTTTAACGCCTCCGGCCGACGGCAAACTGCAAACGGCGCAATAATATTGCCGCTTCACGGCGCAGGCAGACCGGTTTCCTTCATAAAAAATCACAGTTTTTTTAGTTAATTTTTTTTATTTTTATCCGATAAACAGGATATATAAATAAAAAAATTAAAAAAAATTAAATTTCAGGGGGTTTTTTAAAATGGAAAACTTGAGGACTAACAACTTATTATCATCACGCGCACAGGACTTATTGGGCAGCTACTCATCCAAAAAAAAAGGCGGCGAAACGGCCGTAACCAAAAACGGCGAAAATTATGACGAAGTATTCGCCAGAATTTCAAAACAAACCGAAGACCGCATCAACAAACTTAAAAGCACAATGACTCCTGAACAGCTGGCTAAATTAAATATCCAGAACAAATACAAACAGGCGTTAATTCCGACCAACCTCGAAACTAAAACATTCGTTTCAGACGCGGCCGAAACCGCAAAGACGGCGGAATTCAGCGCTGAAGCGCCGGTTGCAAAAGCGTCGCGCTACAAAGAAAGAATTGACGACATGGCGACCAAACGCGGCGTAGCATCTAAATTTCAAGGCCGCGACATCGACGCCGAAATTGACGCGCTTATAAGCAAAAAACTCACGGGTACAAACGGCGAAACGCTTTCCATCCGCTCGGACCTTCCTACCGTAATTAAAAATTACGAAGTAAAACAGGGCGATACTCTTGCCGGCATAGCAAAAGATTTCTACAAAGACGCCTTTATGTTTAAAAATATTTCAACCGTAAATGAAATTAAAGCGCCTTACAAACTCAGCGAAGGCCAGAATTTAAGAATAGTTTTTCACCAGGTCCAGGCCGGAGAAAACGACACGCTCGAATCTATCGCGGAAAAATACACCGGTAATAAAATCAGCCCGAAAGCCTTAGCTAAATTAAACCAGAAAAGCGAGATCAACGAAGGCGAAACTCTTTTAATTCCCGTTCAATTCACGGCTTCTGAAGCCCGGACGGCGGCGGCTGAAACCCAACAGGTAAAAGAACCGGCAGTACGCAGATTCCAGATGTCCAAAAACACCGGCGATGCCTCGCTCGAAGAAACTAAAAAACAGATAGAAAAATACGCTTCTCAAATCGAAAGACTGAGTTTTTAATTTTTAATCAACTCAAACTTTAATTTATGCTTAATTAAAATTTTATCCATCACATATTTGGAATATATTTAATCCTTTATCTTTCGAAAATATTTTGATTTTACGGGTGTGATTCGTGTACAACGCTAAAACATATAAAAACAACGCATTTAAGAAAACCGTTCCGCTGATATCGTTCGTTTCGATACTATTAATTTCGTTTCTGCTTTCGGGAAGCGCCAAGATAAACCACAATTCGGAGCTTGCCCCGGACGATTCGCCTCTCGGCCAGATAAGAATTTCTTATAAATTTAACTCCGTAGCAATCAGCGATATTTTAAGAAAGATATCCATGGACTATGGCGTTAAAATAAGGGCGAATATCGAAATCAGCGGACGCGCGAGCGCAAATTTAATATCGTCTCCTCTTCAGGAAGCGCTCGCCGTTATTCTTAAAGACAGCGCCTACTCGTTTAAACTCGAAAAAGACGCCATAATAATCGAAAAGAGGCGCAACGGAGCGTTTTCCGCGGTGAGCGACCGAATGGGATTAAAAAGAGTTCTCATCGCGCCGGCTTTCATGAGCGGCGCGGAAGTAAGACGCATCGTCGATTCGTATAAAACGGCCGACGCCGTGGTTAATTACGATGAAAAAAGCGGCGTGCTGGTTTTAGACGAAAGGCCGGACGCCGCGGAACGGATCATACAGGAAATCAATAAATTGGACACGGCCGACGCGGATATAATCAGCGGCGGCTCTAACGCGCAAACTAAACTTTTTATTTTAAAAAATATTAACTTAAAAGACTGCTTCGGCGATATTGAAAAAATGCTTTCAAAGGGCGGAAGCGCCTTTCCTAATTACGATCTTAATTCACTTATCGTAACCGACAAAAACGAAGTCGTCGGCAGGATAAATCACTATATTTCAAGACTCGAAACCAACAACGGCGTGCCGGTTATAAACTGTAAATTTTATAAAGTGCCCCGGGCCGTTATAAACGATTTAATAGGGTTGGGATATTACGACGCCCGTGAAATAGACCTCGCCGAACTTTCATTTTCCATAGTAAAAAATAAAATTCATTATCTTTCCATACTCGATAAGTATCTTAAACATTCTTCGAGCATATCGTGCGATTCAAGCGATGACGCCGGAATGAAAATACTCCACAAATCCATAAACTCAAAAATCACTATCAAGCCCTACATAAACCTTAACGCCGGCTACAGCCTTAAGATCGGCCTTCAGGAAGACGCGCAGGCGTTCAATGACACGCTGCGTTTCAAATCGCTAAACTATAACTTCGATATCGGCGAAAACGACATAATAATAGCTAAAGGATTTGAAAAATCCTTCATAGACGTTATAAATCAAAGCAGCTTCCGGGGGTTTTTATCTTATATTCCGGCGCTTTCAAATATTAACTCACAAATAACCTCTCTGGCAGCGGAAAGCACAACGACGCCCGGCGAAGAAATTACCGGCGGCGGCTCCGAGTTTATTTTAATGGCTATAGAATTATCTACCGTGAAAAATAACGACGGTATGGCTAAATATTCATTCGTAAACCTTCTTCACTTAGATTCACAAAACGCTTACGCCGATTATGCTTCGGGCGCAAACGGCTCCGCAGGCGATAATAAAAGCTACTTAAATATTTTTTCCGCTCCCGCCGGAGCCGAAAATTACTCTAAAGCGTCAAATAATTTTCAAGAATACGATAAAGCAAAGCCAAAATCATCTCTGGCTGAGGCGCAAAGCAATGCCCCATCCGCGGCGGATAAGAGCAAAAGCGCCGTCTTTAGAATTAAAGCGAAAAACGACGGAAACGGCAGAAACATCGGCAACGTTACCGCTGTCAACGACGGCGAA
>CAYTCW010000064.1:3465-8661 GCA_964436235.1 uncultured bacterium | reverse complement strand
AAACGACGGAAACGGCAGAAACATCGGCAACGTTACCGCTGTCAACGACGGCGAAGATAAAAATTTAATTATCGAAGATTACAAAAAGAAAAGCGCGCTGGCTCTGCGGATAAACGGCAAAACGAATAACGACGCCGTTAACGGCGGACGAAGCCTTCCCGATGAGAATGAAACGCTTGGCGAAATTAAAAAATTAATGGCGGCGGCAAGATACGAGCAGGCTAAAAACGCCGCGTTGAGACATCTTGAAGCCGAACCGGATTCGTGCCGTGTAAGAGTGGCTTTAGGAAGCGTTTACAAAGAAATGAAACTTTACGTTTCAGCGCACAGAGAATTAAAAACGGCTTTAAAATACGACGCCGGAAATAATAAATTGATGGATAATATCGAAAAATTACAAAACCTGATCGCTTTAATTGAAACTGAAAAAAATAAATTAGCCGGCCGCATCGAAGCAAAAGAGCTGGAAATGTATTTAAGATAAAGCGGTCAATAATCAAGAAAACTACAATCGGAAAAGAATAAATCGAATTAGAATATATCAGTTCAGTTCGATTTATTCTTTTTATTTGCGTTTATTGGCAATATTCAATTTTTTTTAATTTATGCAATTTCTTAAGTTTATCCAATTTATTCAATTTTACAATATATTTTTTAAGATTTATGCTCATATAAAAATTGACTTTTGTAAAAAAATATGATAATATTTATCGTGAAGCGCAATGAAAGAAATTTTAGAAAATATCGGACTATCTGAAGCGGCTTACCGCGAAGGTTATATCGCCTTAGCGGAAGATATTATTTCTAACGGCAGGCAGATAGATGTTTCATTAAACGCTAATGACGCTTATTTTGTATATCAAGTCAACGATTTAATGTCACTATGGGGTTATTATTCTAAAGACGAAGTTTTAAGCGTCCTCGCTTTATGCGACACGCCTTATAAACATTTTCCGGGAGTCCTTCAAATATTTCCTTTTGAATCGAATCCCTCGCGCGGCGCTTCCATTATGGAAATCGGCGGAATAAAAAATCCGTCTGACACGATAAAAATTTATGCCGAAGTCGTTAATTATATGCTGGTAAAAAATAAATATCCGCTATCGGGCGCAAAAAGGCAATCTTCGGCAGTTACGATAAACGGGTTTTTACAGGGTGATTCTTTAAAAATATATGAAAGCTCGAAAGAATATTGCCGGGCCTACGATCATAAACCGGGCGCGAGCGAAAACTCGATAGTGTTTCTTAAATCAGTCAACCGCGAAGAAACTCCTGCGGAAATGACTCCTTTCGCTCATGTAACCGCCGGGCTGATTGGTTATAAAGAACTTATCAACGCCTACTCGCGGGAAAGGTTTATCTCGATAGACGCGGTTTGTAACGGGTTTAAATTTTCTTTTTTTAAGGGCTACGACAAAATTACGGTCGAAAAACTCAGCCGGGTAAAATCCGGCGCCATTATAGAAGCGGACGCTTACTTTGCCGCCGGATTATAACCGCAAACGCAAGTGCGTTACGCCGCAAATACGGGTTACTAAAGGGTAGGTGTTTAAATGCCGGTACACGAAGATATGACCATTATAACCCCCGACGGTCATAAGCAGCTTAAATCATTAAAAAAAGTAAATATGTTATTAAACGCGAACGGCGAGTTCCAGGAAGTATTCGCTACCTATATCGACGATTATCACGGATATTTTTACGAATTCTGCTTTAAAGCGATACCGTTCACTTTAAAGTGCACTCCCGATCATTTAGTTTACCGTATTAAAAACGTTAACTTTTTAGAAGGCGCCACGGTTAAAGACGGCCAGGCCGCTTTAGAGAAACCGAGTTTTGAAAAAGCCAGCTTCATAAGCATTTATGAATACCTGGCAATGCCTTTCCTCGCCGAAATACACGATCAGCTTCCGATCAACCTGCCGATCGAAAAAGAACAATTCTGGTTTTTGATCGGCGCCATCTTAAACCGCGTGGCCATCGATAAAATGCCTAAAATAGAAACCAACCGCATAACGCTGCAATTATTTAACGAAGAAATGAAATTAATAAAATTTCCGGACGAAATCAATAAAATACCTACCGTCAACGGAACCGTTTTATTAAACCCGAATCTGTCGGCTTATATGAACTCTTTAATCGAAGATCCTCTTAAACTTTTATATCTGCCGCTTAAATATCAAATATCGATTTTTAACGGATTTTTCTTTGATCCTGCAAGACCGCCGGCGACCTTGGACAGCCGCATCATGTTCGTTATCTGGTATATTTACTGCCGCATGAATAAAAAACTGGCGAATATCATCTACACAAAAAATAAGGAATACCAGCTTAATATATCCGCGAACCAGACGCCGTGTTCCGATTCGCATATCTGGATCAGAATCAAAGATATCAGGGTATCGGTCGAACGCACCCGCGTTTACTTATTTAAAACCGAACAACCGTCGGTCGTTATAAGCAACTTCATAACTAAGCCGCAATAGTTCGCCGATTTTATTAAAGCTGATTTTGTAAATATTATTTTACAAATATATCTAATATCATTTTATATTTTTAATAAATCGTGAACGAATTATGCTTGAAACTTGCGGCGAAGGCCCTATAATTGTCCAGAGCGACCTGAGCGTTCTAATCGATGCGAGCCATCCGCGTTTCGAAGAATGCAGAGTTAAAATTTCGGCTTTCGCCGAGCTTATCAAATCTCCCGAATATATGCATACCTACCGCATAACGCCGGTCTCGCTCTGGAACGCGGCCGCGCTCGGAATGAGCGCCGGAGAAATAATAACCGCGCTAAGGCATTATTCGCGCTTCAGCGTATCCGAAACGGTAATTCACGAAATCTATTATTACTGCGGCCGTTACGGCCTGCTTACACTTGAAAGCTCCGGCACGGAAGGTTTTTTGAAACTCAATTCAAAAGACCGGTTTATAATTATGGAACTATGCGGCAATTCAGATTTTTCTAAATATATTCACAAAAAAATCGACGAATTCAGCGTATTGATCAAAGCTGAAATGAGAGGTGAACTCAAACGCGCGCTCATTAAGATCAACTATCCGCTTCGCGATATCGCCGGCTATGTCGAAGGCGCGCCTTTCGAAATAAATTTAAGGGCAATCTCGGCTTCAACAGGCGCGCCTTTCGCTCTGCGCGACTATCAGAACGCCGCCTGCGAGGCTTTTTACCGTTCGGGCGGCGCGGAAGGCGGCTCAGGCGTCGTCGTATTAGCCTGCGGCGCCGGAAAAACATGCGTCGGCATGGGAGCGATGGCAAAAACGGGCGTCAAAACGCTTATTATCACCACAAATACAATCGCGGTGCGGCAGTGGATAAGCGAGCTCAAGGATAAAACCGATCTAAAAGAGGAAGATATAGGCGAATACAGCGGCGAAAAAAAGCAGATCAGACCGGTTACCGTCACTACATATCAAATTTTAATGTGGCACAGGGGCAATGACGATCACTACCCGCATTTTTGCGTTCTTACCGATAAGGAATGGGGACTTATTATATACGACGAAGTGCATTTGCTGCCTGCGCCGATTTTTCGCGTGACGGCGCAGATACAGGCCAAACGGCGGCTCGGGCTTACGGCCACTTTAGTGCGCGAAGACCGGCTCGAATGCGACGTATTTTCGCTCATCGGCCCTAAAATATACGAGCTGCCGTGGAAAAATCTCGAAAAAAAAGGGCATATAGCTAAAGCTAACTGCTACGAAGTGCGCGTTAAAATGAACGATGCACTTAAATACGATTACGCCGTCGCTAAAAAGGCCCATAAACATAGAATTTGCGCCGTCAACCGCGAAAAAACCAATGTTATTTTAAAGATAATTGAAACCCACCCGAATGAGCCGGTCTTAATAATAGGACAGTACCTCGATCAGCTGGATATTATAGCCGGAATGCTCGGCGCGCCCATAATTACAGGCTCCACGCCGTCGCGCGAAAGAGAAGCGCTTTATGCCGATTTTAAAAAAGGCTCTATCACTGCGCTCGTAGTTTCTAAAGTGGCCAATTTCGCCATAGACCTGCCAGACGCCTCGTGCGCCGTTCAGGTTTCGGGCGCCTACGGTTCGCGCCAGGAAGAAGCGCAGCGGCTCGGGCGTGTTCTGCGGCCTAAAAAAGACGGCCGCGAGGCGCATTTTTACACCGTTGTGACCGCCGATTCGGTTGAATCGGATTTTTCGATGCACCGCCAGCTTTATCTCACCGAACAGGGTTATAAATACTACATACTCGACGCGGCCGAATTTATGAATCGAAAAAGAATATGCCGCGAAGAAAATAACGGGGACAACGAAAATATTCCCGTCGTTTTTAAATCCGGTGAAATAGTATTATAAAATATTATAAAAATAATAATTAATACAAGGAGAAATATCTAAATAATGAAAATATTCAAAATATTCAAAAAATTAATGACGATCTTTCTTATATTCGGGGTTTGCTTTTCTTTAAACGCCTGCGGCGGCGGAGGCGGCGGAATAATATACAACCCTGTTCCAACGCCCGATCCGCCAGTTCCTCCGGTTAATCCGGGAGCAAGCATAAGCGGATATGTTTCTTACGGCGAAACGGCGGCCGGAGCCGCTCCGATGCGCGCGGCCGCTGGAGATCTCGTTAATAACGCGGCGGTCGAGCTGCGCAAAAAAGCAGATTATAACACGGTGCTGTCAAAAGTTTTCACGGCAAACGGAAAATTCTCCTTTAGCGAGCTCAAGCCGGACGATTATATAGTAACCGCCAGAATCACCGACGGGGCAACTGTTTTAAAAAACGAATTCGGCGTTAAAGTAGAGGCGAATAAATACGAGTATAACGTAGGTTCCGCGCCTGTCGAACTTATTAAAACGGGAGATTTGACTCTCAATTTCAAAACCGCTGACGGAACTGCCATCGCCGGCGCGCTTGTAACCCTTGACGGCGCGCGCAACGGCTACACCGGTACGGACGGCGCCATCGTTTTTAATGAATTAACGCGCGGGGCGCATGAAGTAAAAGCCTCTAAATCCGGTTATTTTGAAACCGCCGATATCATATCGGTCACCGGCGGCGCGCAGACGGCGGCTATCACAATGGCGGCATCCGGCGGCGCGCTTGTAAGGCCTGAAGTCGCCGGTTTATATTTCGGCGCTCAGCAGGCAGCCGAAACCGAAGTAACCGAAGGCGGCACGCTTGAAGTATCG
>CAYTCW010000064.1:1619-3365 GCA_964436235.1 uncultured bacterium | reverse complement strand
AAATTTGAATTGCTCGACGCTCCGGCCGGCATGAGCGTTACGACGGACGGACTAATTTCTTTCACGCCGGCCGCCTATGGCGAATATAACGCCGTCATTAAAGTTTCATCGATTGCTTCCGGCTACTTTCAAACACAAAAATTCACTCTGACGGCTGCCGATTCGATAGCCGAACTTTCGGGCGCCAGTTTTTCAAAAACTGTCCTCAAACCCGGCAGCGGACTATCCACTATAGTTAAAAACCTTAAAACCACCGAGCATTTAACCGCTATAAGCTATAATAAAAGCCCGTCATACAATTCGTTCGATCTGGCCACTTATAATCTCGGAACCGCACCGCCCTTAAAAAGCGGCGCGGAAAATATGAGGGCGGCTTCATCAACGGCCGCTATGGCTGCCGCCGCCATTGAAAATTTAAGCCCGGAAAATATGGCGGCGCTTAAAATGGATTTTGCGCGGCGCGAAAACGAGCGCCTGACGGCGCGGCTTAAAACCGCTGATCAAGGCGCGCTTCGCTCGCCCGCGGCCGGAACCGGAACTGAAAGACAGGCCGCAGTCAACGATTTAAAAGATTTTTACTCGCTCAACTCTCTGGCGTGGCCGCCGCGCGAAAGCGACTGGACGAGGGTTTCGGCCAAACTGCGCGCCATCGGCACTCACTGCTATCTATACGAAGACACTTCTATCCCTTATCCGTACTTAGCGATCAGTGAAAGCGAAATAACGCGTTTTAAACATTCGTTCGATAACGAAATTTACCCTCTTATAACCGGCACTTTCGGAGCGGAACCCAACCCCGGCGTAGATAATGATTCGCGAATATATATCCTTTTCACCCATAACGTGAATAAACAAACGGCGGCCGGCTATTTCGACTCCACCAACCAGCTCACTCAGGCTAAATTAGACTCGAGCACCGAGTATAATAAAAACTCGTCCGGCTATAAATATTATTCAAACGAAAAGGAAATATTTTATATGGCCGTGCCTAAAAACTCCTTTAAAGGCGAAACCTACCAAACAAATACGCTCGGGGTAATCGCCCACGAATTCCAGCACATGATCAACTGGAACCAGCATTCGTCAAAAAATCCCGATATACTCGAAGAATCATGGCTTAACGAAGGCCTTTCACAGCTCGCACAGGATACGGCCGGCTACGGCTATCAGTATGGCACGCTGTCTTTCGTTATAGAACCCTTTCTGCGCTATCCAGAATCATATTCGCTGACTAAATTCCAGTTCGGGCTCGGATACTACGGCAATGCTTATCTTTTCGTCCGCTATCTCGCCGATAGAGGGGTAAACCCGATGAATTTAGTTAAGAGCTCAAAAACAGGCCGCGCGAACGTCGAGGATGAAATTAAAAGAATTGGCCTGGCGGCTTCTTTCGACGATTTCTTCGAAGAATTCGCAACGGCGCTTTATTTATCTAACAGCGGCGTAACCGCCGACGCAAAATTCAATTTCAAAAGTATCAATATCCGCACGGCGCAAAAAGACGGCACCGTGTTAAGCGGCCTTAAATTAAACAGTTCGATCTATATTCCCGGTACTTATAAAAGCCCTTCATTGAGCGAATACACCATAAGCGCGCTCAAATGCCAGACGCAAAGCGCGGCCGACTATAAATTCAATATGAGCGATAAAAGCGGCGGCGGTATCGGAACGGTAATTTTAAGAATCAACGGACAGTAAAATATAATATAATAAATATAATAAAACAAGACAAGACAAAATAAAATA
>CAYTCW010000064.1:0-1519 GCA_964436235.1 uncultured bacterium | reverse complement strand
AATATAATAAATATAATAAAACAAGACAAGACAAAATAAAATAAAACGGCTTCCAGCTTATGTATAAGATCATATTAATCAACCCGGCGGTGTACGATTTCACCTGCTATAACCTCTGGGAAAAACCGCTCGGACTATTAAACATAGCGGCGGTTTTCGAACACGACCGCCGCTGCGGGCTTTCTTTTATCGACTGCATGCCGGAGCGGCTTTCAAAAAAGAGCGAATATGAACGCGGCGCGGGCAAATTAACGGGCGTTCCCGCGCCGAAGCCCGAATGTTATAAAAGCGTCAAGCGCAATTATTATCGTTACGGAACCGCAATAAACGATTTGAAGGCGCAACTCGAAAAAATCAAAGCGGAAAACTTCGCGCCAGTCAATAAAACTGCCGTGCTCATAAGCGCGATGATGACCTACTGGTACGGGGGCGCTTTCGAAGCCGCGCGGGCGGCTCGCGAAATACTGCCGGACGCTAAAATCTGCATAGGCGGCATATATGCGCGCCTGATGCCGGAACACGCTCAAAACTCAGCTTTATTCGATTATATCGAAACCGGACATGATATTTTTAATATTTACCGAAAAACATTACAGTTATTGAATATAGAACCGGCCGGCATCGAAGAAAAAACAGGGCCGGCAATTTCGATAAGACCGGCCTATCATCTGCTGCCGGAGCTAAATAATTCAGCGGCGATGACAACTTCAACCGGCTGTCCTTATAACTGTTCTTACTGCGCGTCTAAAATTCTATATTCCAAATACATAATAAAGCCGGCGGCGGCCATAGTCAATGAACTTAATTACTATAATAATACGCTTAATATTTCTAATGCGGCATTTTACGACGACGCGCTGCTGTATAAAAAAGAAGAGCATTTTTATATATGGGCCAATTCGTGGATAAACAGCGGCGGCGGCGCCGGAAGCGGTTTCAAACTTCATCTGCCTAACGCCGTGCACGCCTCGATGATCGACGATAAATGCGCCAATATAATGAAAGTCGCCGGTTTTTCAACGATAAGACTCGGATACGAATTTTACGATGCCGCGCTTCAAAAAGAAAGCGGCGGCAAAGTAACCGGCGGCGCGCTTAAAAACGCTATCAATAACCTTCTAAACGCCGGCTTCACAAAAAAAGAAATCGGAGTATATATTTTATTCGGCCATCCGCAAAGCCGCATCGACGAAATTAAAAACGCCGTCAACTTCGTTATAGAATGCGGCGCTACGCCCCATCTCGCTTTATTTTCACCCATACCGAAAACGCCCGACGGCGCTAAAATATTCGAAACGCACCCCGAAATTCTTCAAGAACCTTTACTGCAGAATAAAACCGTCTTCTTTGAAATGTACTCGAATATAAAATATGAAGACTACTACGAATTAAAACAATATATCCAGCGCAATTGCTGAGCATCGTAATATTTTTTGAAGGGAGGGAGAAAAGGTTAGCAACCCTTTCTCCCTCCCTATCACCCACCCTCAATCGGCAAATTGCCTGACGCTTTTTCGTT
>CAYTCW010000063.1:24593-25744 GCA_964436235.1 uncultured bacterium | reverse complement strand
GGGAGGGAGAAAGGGTTGCTAACCTTTTCTCCCTCCCTTATTAAAAAAAGTGTAAAAAATACAAGAAAAGCAACAAAAGAGAGTAATAAGTGTTGACATTAGTTATATTTTTTGTTAATCTTAAAATAACATTTTGAATTAATCGGAGGGGTTTAGATGTCGGATATCAGGTATGCGGACAGGCTTTTAGTTTTAAAAAATTCATCATCGATAGCGGTTGCTGAAAAAGCAGCGGTGCTTAAAAAGCAGGGCAAAGAAGTCGTCGATCTTTCGTGGGGCGAGCCCGATCTTAAAACGCCTGCAAATATAGTTAACGCCGGTATAGAGGCTTTAAAAAAAGGTTATACCCGTTATACTAACAGCCGAGGCATTATCGAGTTGCGCGAAGCTATTTCTAATAAGTTAAAAGTTGAAAACAATGTTTCATACGACGCTAATACTGAAATTTTCGTAACGCCGGGCGGCAAGCAGGCTATATTGTACGCTTTGCTGGCTTTTATAAATAAGGGCGACGAAGTTTTACTTATCGATCCGAGCTGGCTTTCATACGAGGATATGGTTAATTTATGTGAAGGCGTCGCCGTGCCTGTGCCTACTAAAGCTGAAGAAAATTTTAAAATAGACATTAACGAGATCAAAAAGCGCATAACGCCGAAAACCCGTGCTATTATAATTAACAACCCGTGCAATCCGACCGGCATGGCTATTGAAAAAAAAGATTTAGAAGCAATAGCGAAACTCGCCGTTGAAAATAATATTTTTGTAATTTCGGATGAAATTTACGAAAAGATATTATTCGACGGCCGTAAATTCACTTCGATGGCTGAAATAGAAGGCATGCACGAACGCACTATATTGATCAACGGTTTTTCAAAATCGTACGTTATGACCGGGCTTCGCATAGCTTATATAGCGGCGCCGAAAAATATCGTATCTAACATGATCAAACTTCAGCAGCACAGCGCTTCGAGCGCGGCCTCGGTAAGCCAGTACATGGCGCTCGAGGCGCTCACCGGCCCTCAGGATTTTCTTTCCGAATTAAATAAAGTTTACGAGCAGCGCCGCGATTATTTCGATTCAGTAATTAAAGGCGTGCCGGGTTTTTCGTGGATTAAGCCGCAGGGAACTTTTTACGGCATGTTAAACACTTC
>CAYTCW010000063.1:1290-24493 GCA_964436235.1 uncultured bacterium | reverse complement strand
TGGTCGTATTTTATGTAACGGCCGTTGCGGCGGTGGGCGGCGGCAGGCCTGCCGCCGTCAAAGAAAATTTTTATAAAACCGTCCTTACGGACTGCGGTTATAAGATAAGTTATGAGGTCGTTATTACAAGCGGCGGCGCAACGGGCGCGATAGAATTCTTCAGCGCCGAAAGCGTCCGCCGGAAAAATAAAGTGCATATAGCCGTCATTAACGGTGCATCGGAGTTTGAAGCCGGCGTCGATTTTGACGGCAGTCTCAGAATTTTATCCGAATCGGCCGCTCCGGCTTCAGGGGCGGTTCTTGCTATCAACGGCGGTTACTTCGCTATCATTAAAGATAAGATATATTCAGTGGGTAAGGTTTGTAAGAATCATGAAATTTATTCCGATTATATCGCTCACGACGCCTATCCATATTTTTGCGTTAATGAAGCCGGCGGTGTGGATATTTTAAAAGCGTCCGAATATAATAAAAAAAATAAGAATAGAAAAAAATCGATTTTCAGGGATTACATACAGACCAAACCGATGCTTGTTTATAACGGGGCCGTACCGGCATCTCTTAAGGCCAGCAGGGCGGCTAATGAATCGAAAAATCCAAGAACTGCCGTTGCAATTACCGCCGATAAAAAAATTATCTGTGTGGTCGTCGAGGGCAGGCAGGAATTTATAGAAGGCATGAGTCAGGTCGGCCTGGCTGAGCTTCTGATAAAAATGAAAGCCGTCAGGGCGGTTAACCTTGACGGCGGAGGTTCTTCTTCGATAGTAGTCAACGGCTGCCTTATGAACAGGCCTTCAGGAGGTTTCAGCCCGTTCGTACTTCCTGGAAGGCAGCGTCCGCTTCATTCCACTATTTACTTCAAAATAAAAAAATAAAAAACAAACCAGTATCGGTGTCGTTGCGTTTTTTTCTTTTTTGTAAAAAAAATCACATATTTTAATCATTTTGTCTAATTAAAATATATGATTTATAAATATCGAGTAAAATATTATCGGTTATATTAATATTAAGATCATAACATACAGTTTCGCTTTATCGTTTGAATATTTATGATATCGTGAAATCGTGCAGTTATAAATTTTCGCGGATTATTCTTTTTTATCTTTAGCTTCTAACAGCTTTATTATGTAGTTAAGGTTCATTATAACGGCGAAAAGTAAAACGAATATCGAAGTGAGAAATGCCTTGGTGACAAGATCAGTCGATGTCATAATAGACTGCATGCTCGTCATTCCGCCAAAATAATAAGCAGTGAAGAAAATAGAGCCGAAGAATATGGCTATTGAGAGTATTAAAAGAGTAAAGGACGCCAGTTTAAAAAAACTGTTCGACAGCTGGTTTTGTTCCATAAGATAACCTCCTGATTAAATTTAACAAATTATACAATAAAGATTTTTGCATGTCAAGATTTTATTTATCGAGCGGCCCGACTCCCTGTTTTAAATCGTTGATCATTTTATTTTTTGTAGCGGTATCGATTGATTTCGAGTTGCGGATATTGCGGAGCGTTTCGTGCACGGTTTTATAGTCACCGGTCTTATGCGCTTTAACGGTATTATCCACTATTATTTTTTTAAGATGTTCAATTTTAGCCGATTCATTTGCGGCGTTGGTCTTTTCGTTGAGTTGAGCGTTTTGTCTGAGCGTTAAAAAAGCGCCGTCAAGTTCGGCGACCAGATTATTCACGCCGGAGCGGACTGCGGCGGATGATTGCGGGGCGACGCCGAGAAGCTGGCTGTCTAAAAACTCATCCCATTGAAATTTAGCCGAAAAATCGAGGACTTTATAAAGCGGTTTATATTTAGGATATCTGACTTTATCGGGCCAGTAAACGGATATGCCGCCGAAGCCGCTTCTGAAACTGCCGGAAGCTGAAAAGGCCGAAAGCGCGGCGTTTAATTTTTCTTTAACTATTTTAGCCTGGGCGGCTATTTCCGGATAAGCGGCATCGTTTGTAAAAGATACTTTTTTATTTAAAATGCAGTCTGCTATATTTGAAATGTCGCAGTATTTATCTACGTCGCCGATCTTTGAAATGCCGGTGAACGATCTTTTGCCGCTTACCTTTAATAATTTAGCGGCAAGGCCGGAGAATGCTTCGGCGAGAGGCTCGATGGAGCCGGTGTCTATGCCTGAGAGTATATTGTCGCCGTAGCTTGAAGCCGTGAAGGTTTTAGCTATAGTTTTAGAGAGGCCGGCCGCATCTATTTTGGGATTTTTAGTAATTTCGGATGCGATAGAGCGGTAATCTAAGCCGCTGCCAGGTATTGTGCTTATGGAGCCCATTATTATAGAGGAAACGCCGCGCAGCTCGTAAGCCGCTTCTATCATTGAAAACAGGCAGGCGTCGGCGATGAAAAGATCTATTTTTTTGGAGTTATTGAATGTTTTCGAAGCCGTTGCCATGGCTTTTTTGAGTTCTTTCAAGGTAAGACAATCGGAAGGATCGTCGTCGTATGCGATGGCGCGTTCGAAGCCGGATATGTCCGAGCCGCTGAAATCGATAGGCTGCTGGTATGCGGGGCTTATATTTATCTGCGAATCGAGCTGCGCTCCGGTAGATGACGAGCCGCTGCCGTAATATGATTCCCAGCCGGAACCGTGGCTGTTGATTATTAATGCGTAACGCTCGGCGGGATAATTAGCCATGCTGAATTTTATGAAATCGTAAAACACCTGCGGCGAGCCCATATTGGTTTCACCGAGTTCTTTTAATATTTTAACGCCGCCGCGTTCAACGAAGGAATATGAAGTAGGTTTCGAGCCGGCGTAATCGAACATTAAAACTATGTTCAGATCGGGGCCGGAGCCTATCTTTGCTATATCGTTGATATTTTTGATGAGGCTGTTTTCGATCTTGGAGTCGGGAACGAAGTAAAGCATGAGCGTCCAGGCTTTTTTACTCTGCTGCGCGAGGGCGGAAGACGGAATTGCAAGAGCGGTTATCATTGCGGCCGCAAGGACGCATAATAAGATTTTTTTCATAATAAACCTCCGAAATTTTTAATTTATTTGATATTACACTAACGGATTGATAAATAAAGAACTTTTGGGCACTATTAATTAAAGAGTTACTATATTATAATTTATTAACTTGCCGTTGTCAAATTATTAATTGAGACAACTATTAATTTGATTGTTTGGCGATTATTTTTATAGTTACTACAGTAAACGAAACTAATTAGTCACCATTGTAAAAACCGGTAACAAAGCTTAATTATGTCTTTTACAATAATTTAAAAATATGGCCGCCGTTTAACCGGTTTTAACGCTGCCTCCGCAGCCGGGGCATTTATCGAGCGCGTCGCGCACGTTGAATTCATTGCCGCAAAACTCGCATTTTCTTTTAGCTTCGAGGCTGACGGAGGCGGATTTATAAACTAAAGACCCGTCGCGTGATTCTTCGAAGGCCGCTCCGCGCGATATCATCGAATCGATAACCGCGTTGAATGATTTTTCGGTTATGTTCAAACGCGCCATAATTTCTTCAGCGCTGAAATAACCGTTATTTCTTTTAGCTATTTTAAGGATAAGCGGTTCTAAATTAGCGGGAGAATTGTAATTGATATGCGCTATCGCGGCGAGTGAAAAATACATGAGCGCAGCGCCTATAAAGCCTGAAGCGAAGGCTATGTTTATTCGCGCGGGATTATTTATAGCGGCTATTAAGAACAATAAGGCGAATAAAATAAAAAAAACCGATACGGCAATTAATAAATAATAAAAAGTTTTTATGCCGGTCATATAAACACTCACCTCGTTTTTTAATTGAATATCAAATAATACTTAAAGATCGAGTTAACTTCAAAAAAAATAATTTTCAAATATACCGTTATGTCGAATCATTAAAAAACTTTAAGCCGCTAAACCATCAGACTATCGTAATATACTTTTTCGATTTCAGCCGTCATTCGGGCTATTCCGTAATTCAAGGCCGCTTCGGCCGCGGTTTTACCGAGCCGTTCGGCGAGCGCCGGTTCGTTTTTGATTTTAGCGACGGCCGATAGATATCCGACGATATCTTCTATATCTATTTTATAGCCGCAGGAGCCGTTTTCAAAAATTTCAGACGCCCCCCCGGTCGCCGCGGTTATAATCGGAAGGCCCGCCGCCATTGCTTCGGTTACTACAAGGCCGAACGCCTCGTCGAAACTTGGAAATAAAAATAAATCGGCGGAGCGGTAAAATTCGGCCATATTTTTAATGACGCCGCAGATATGAATTCTGCCGCGGTGGGCAGAGTTTTCGATCATAGCGATTTCGTGTTTTTTAAGCTCGCCGGCTATGATTATTTTGATATCCGCGAAATTGTCGAGGATCTTTTGCATTATTATAAAAGATTTATCGAACCATTTATGCATGGCGGCGATTACATATTCGTTTTTATTAATATTGAATTTATCCCGGTAAACGGCTTTTACGGAATTTCCTGTAAATTTTTTCAAATCGATGCCGGGATATATGAGATTTAATTTCGAGCCTTTCGCGCTGAAATTGAGCATAGTTTGGTAAACGGCGCGCGAAACGCAAATAGTATTGGCGTGCTGGAAGTAAAATTTCGACGAAAACCCGCGCGGCGCTGATAAAATATGGCGCGTAACGAAAACCCGCGTTTTAGTTGAAAAAGTGAGCCATTTAGCTAAAAGCGGCGGCCAGTAATCGTTGCCGGTGTGAGCGTGAAGTATGTCGCATTTATTTTTTAAAAGAAAGCGCGTGATCGAATATATATTATAGGGTTGAAGCGCTCCGCCTCGCGTGATAGGAATAATTTCAAAATTTTCTTTTCGCGCGGCTTCGTAAAATTCGGTTTTCGGCCTCAGAGCGAGCGTGACGCAATGGCCGGCGTTTCTGAGTTCGCGCGACAGGTTGAAGGCGTATAATTCCATTCCGCCGGTAATGGTCGGACGGTTAATGATTTGCAGTACGCTTAGCTTCTTCATAGGATATAAATAAAAGCATTCCTTCGATTATGGATTTTTCGATGATTTCGCGCACGAACACGCCTATATTATGTTTCAGGCACTCGAGGCCGGCTATACTTTTTTTAAGCGCTTCGTAAGTGGAATCCGACATCAAATTAAACATAGCGGCTACATCGGCGTTATCTGGATCGCTGAAGAAAGTGTTTAACTGCGGGAGCCTGAAACTCGAAAGTTTCGCGGTAAATATTTCCCAGACGGCATCCGCGTTAATTAAGACTTTATTTCCGCCGGCCGTTATTTTTTCGCGTATTATTTTTTCGAGCATGCAGATAGCGAAGCCTGAAAATATATACTCATAAATAGCTTCGGAAACTTTATCGTAATTATCGCCGCTTTCATTTAAAACGGTTGAAGCGTGAGGGATACTGTCTAATATTTCGAGCTTGAGCTGCCTTATGCGGTCGATTAATTCAACGAAGGAAACGTTGAGGCCGTCGAAAAAAACTATGGTTTCAGGCGACGCGCTTTTAATAAGCGGCGCGGCAAGCCGATAGCCGCCGCCAAGGAGCGCCCGGTTGATTTTAAGAGCTTCGATATAAAGCTCATTGAGTTTATTGAAATTTTGAGTTACGCCATAAGGGGCGCTGACGGTGTTCATATATGGATTTCACCTGTTCGTAAATTATTCGGCGGCCGTTGTTATTTCATTTATTTTAGAGGATTATCGAAAACTATATTGTCTATCAGTCTTGTTTTGCCTATATAAGCGGCCGCGGCTATAAAAATTTTGCCGGCCTGTCTTAATGCGGCCGGATCTTTAAATTCATCGAGCGTTTCGGCGTCAGCTATTTTGAAGTAATCTAAGGAATCGAAACCGTTTTTTACTAAATCAGTTTCAAAATCAGCCGCTATTGCCGCTATAATTTCGGCGTCAGAATTTGACGAAATTAAAATCAAATCTATAATCCGGCTGCCCGCTTTTTGAATGCCGCGCGCAAGAGCGGGGGCGGCGGAGCGTCCGGCGGAGCTTAAATATGAATTGCGCGAACTCATGGCTAATCCGTCTTTTTCGCGCACCGTTGGGCATTTTACAATATTGACGCCCATGTTGAGGTCGGCAGTCATTTTTTCGATAATTATGAGCTGCTGATAGTCTTTCATGCCGAAATAAGCGAAATCCGGCGTTATTATATTGAAAAGTTTGGCGACGACCGTGCATACTCCGTCGAAATGGCCGGGCCGGGAGGCGCCGCAAAAACCGGTCGCGAGCCGCCCCGCTTTTACTACGGTTTGAAAACCGTCGGGATACATTTCTTTCGCGTCCGGATGAAATATATATTTAACGCCGGCCCCGGAGGATAGAGCGATATCGCGTTGAAGGTCGCGCGGGTAGGCGGCGAGGTCTTCGCGCGGACCGAACTGCATAGGGTTAACGAATATGCTTATGAATGTTTCACCGCATTCTTTGAGAGAGCGTCTCATGAGGTCGAGATGGCCTTCGTGAAAATAGCCCATGGTAGGCACGAATCCAATGGTTTTGCCGCCGGCTTTCAGGCGCTTTATGATGTTTTTAGCTTCGGCTATAGTATTGATGACTTTAACGGGTTCCATTTTTGTGATTTCCTTGATCGAATTAAAATTAATAAGTTTTTGTGAAGTATTGCGATGCGGCCGCGAATCAAGCGGAGGGAAAAGTTCCGTTTTTGACTTCTTCAAGGTAGCCGGTAACGCCATTTTTAATAAGCGCGCCGGCGTCGGCGAACACTTTAACGAATTTAGGAAGCGGCGCGTGCGACATATTCAATAAATCGTATATTACGAGCACCTGGCCGTCGCAGCCCGCGCCGGCGCCAATGCCGATGGTCGGCACGCTGATGCGTGCGGTTATTTCAGCCGCCAGTCCGGCTTCTACGCCTTCTAAAACGAGGGCGAAAACTCCGGAATCGGCTATGGCCAAAGCGTCGTCAAGAACGCGCTTGCGCGAAGCCTCGCTTTTGCCCTGCGTTTTATAACCGCCCATTTGATTCACGCGCTGCGGCATCAAGCCGACATGCCCCATCACGGCCACGCCGTGCGAGCATAAAAATTTAATGGTGTCGGCAATTTCGCGGCCGCCTTCGAGTTTAACTGCATTGACGCCGCTTTCCTTTAAAAGCCTTCCGGCGTTTCGCATCGCGTCTTCTTTTGAGGCCTGGTAGGATAAAAACGGCATATCGCCGATTATCATGGCGCGTGAAACGCCTTTTTTGACGGCGCGCGAATGATGTATGATTTCGTCCAAACTTACGGCGACGGTGTTTTCATATCCCATTATTACCGTGCCGAGCGAGTCGCCGACGAGTATGAGATCGCAGCCGCATTCGTCGATAAGTTTCGCGAAATAAAAATCATAGGCCGTAAGCATGGTAATTTTATGCTTATCGGCCTTGTATTTATGTAGCAGTGAAGGCGTTATTTTTTTATCAGTCATAGCGATAATAAACCGGCGTTCATATTCATTATTTATTTATTATCTTCTGGTTTAAAGAATGAAAGTCAGCTCCGGACAGAACTTTAAGCATCGATTTCTGCGCGTCGCGCCACACATCATGAATCGGGCACTCAGGCTGGTATTTGCAGCCGTTTTGCTCAACGCAGCCTTCCGCGTTGAGGCACTTATTTAATTTTATCGGCCCGTCAACCGCGTAAATGACGTCTTTAACATTAATGTCTTTAGGCTCTTTAGCGAGCGTATAGCCGCCTTTAGTGCCTCTGTAGGACCTGATTATTCCCGAACGGTTAAGCATCTGGAAAATTTTGGCCAGAAAGTCGTCGGGAATATCCATGCGTGCGGCGATGTCTTTTAATTGAACTTTTCCGTCTTTTAACCCCGTGTAATTGGCGGTCAAATCGAGAACCGCCCTGATAGCGTATTCAGCGCCCCTGGTTAATTGCATAAAATCACTCCGATCTTTTTGAAATATTAAGCACGAGACTAATATAACAAAAATCGTCATATTTGTCAACCGATTAAATCAATCATCTTCGTTAAATCATTCCTTATTTTTTTGCGCGAATGAGCGCATATCTTTTTTAAGTTTTTCGATTTCATTTTCGAGCCTGTTAAAAGCTTCGCTTGCGCCGCCGAAATTTTCACTTACGGCTAAAAGTTCGATCGCCTGAACGGCTTCAGAAGCGTTAGCCGCATGAAAGTTTTTTACCGATCCTTTGAGAATATGGGCGGCTTTTTTAAGCGCTATGGCGTCGTAAGCCTCTATGGCAGATTTGATATCTTTTACGTAGGAGGGAACGTTATCTAAAAAAAGATTTACTAATTCGACGGCAAAGCCCGTATCGTTTTTCTGGCTGGTTAAAAATAATTTTTCATCAAAAGCGTCGCGCGAATATTTTTCGTGGTTAAGGTTGATCAGGCTCTTATCGGTATTTAAATTCGCGAATATTTTATTAATGGTTTTAAAAAGTTCTTCCATTTCGATCGGTTTAGATATATATTCGTCCATTCCGCATTCGAAGCATTTATCGCGGTCGCCTTTCATCGCTAAGGCGGTCATTGCTACTATGGGAATATGTTTTCCCGTTTCTTTTTCATGCTGCCTTATTTTAACGGTTGCTTCGGTGCCGTCCATTTCGGGCATCTGAACGTCCATTAATATCATATCGAAAGCTCCGCTCATATACTTTTCTACAGCCGTGATCCCGTCGCCCGCGATAGTTACCGAGTGGCCGTGCATTTCCAGAATCTTACTCGCGATTTTCTGATTGACTATTTCGTCTTCCGCTAAAAGGATATTGAGCCGCTGCTTATTTTCGCGGATTGAATGCTGCGTGATTAATTTATGCGTGCCGCCTTGCGTTTCGTCTAAAATCATTAAAATAGCTTCCTCGAGCTCGCTTACTACGACTGGTTTGATAAGATAAGCTGATATGCCGAGTTTGACGCTCTGCTCTATATCGCCGCGAAGTCCGGCGCTCGGCATTATTATTATTTTAACGCTTTTAAGTTCTTTTATCTTTCTGACGCGTTCGGCGAATTCCCAGCCGTCCATTTCGGGCATATTGACGTCTAAAAGCATTATATCAAAGATATTTCCGTCTTTAATGGATTCGTTTATGAGTTTAAAGGCGGCGGTAGCCCCGGCGGCGGCGGCAGTTTGCATATGCCAGTTTTTAAGGGTTTCTTCGAGAATTTTACGGTTGGTGAAATTATCATCGACTATAAGCACTCTTTTGGATTTAAGCGTTTCGAAATCTGCGAGCGCTATGCGGCGGTTATTGGGGCTGATTTCGAAATTTACCATAAAGTGAAAAGAGCTTCCGCGGCCGATCTCGCTTTCAACCCAGATGCGTCCGCCCATTAACTCGATCAGCTGGCGGCTTATGCTCAGGCCGAGCCCGGTGCCTTCATACTTTCGCGTGATCGAAGAATCGGCCTGGGTGAAGGCTTCAAATATTTTTTTATGCTTTTGCGGCGGGATGCCTATTCCGGTGTCCGAGACGCAAAAATGGATCGTCACGCTTCTGTCTTTTTTAGATTCCAGATCGGCTTTTATATTTATTTCGCCGCGATGGGTAAATTTAATGGCGTTAGAAAGTAAATTATTGATGATCTGCCTGAGACGGCCCGGATCCCCGAGAAGTGCGTTAGGTACGGCCGGATTAATGTTGATATAAATTTTGATGCCCTTCTGCATTGCTTTATAAATAAGAACTTTAACGGTATGTTCTATCGAATCGCGAAGCAGGAAATCGATTTTTTCGAGTTCTAATTTTTTGGCCTCGATCTTTGAAAAATCGAGTATATCGTTTATCAGGTTGAGAAGGTTATCAGACGATAGTTTAATCATTTCGAGGTATTCGCGCTGGATGGCGTCGAGCTCGGTATTAAACATAAGGTGCGACATGCCCATTATTCCGTTCATCGGCGTTCTTATTTCATGGCTCATATTGGCGAGAAACTCGCTTTTGGCTTTATTGGCCTCTTCAGCCATGGCCTTGGCGTTTTTGAGTTCTTCGGTAATCGCGATTTTTTCGGTGATATCGGTTATTATGCTTATAAAGCCTATGACGCGGCCTAATTCGTCGCGTTTATAGTTCCAGTCGGCCTGAGCGTCGATCAAAGCGGAATTTTTTTTACGGATTTTAATTACAAGCGGTTCGGTTTTTTTATCGCCTTTAAGCATCGATAGAAAAAATTTCTGAAAACGGTCCTGATCGTCTTTGAATATGAAATCCCACGCCGGCTTCATTATTATTTCGTCGTAATCGCGCTCGATCATGGCGCAAAAAGAACTGTTGGCGTAAACTATGGCGGCGGAATTATCGAGTTCTATGAGGCCGTTGGGTATGGTTTCGACGAGATTTTTATATCGCGCTTCGCCTTCTAAAATGGTTATTTCGGCTTTTTTCATTTCGCGCACATCGCGCATTATCGATATTACCTGCGTGCCGCCGCTGAATTCGTTCACGCTGCAGCTCAATTCAACCGGTATTTTCTGGCCGTAACGGTTTAAAATAACGGCCTCTCGGACGAAACGGTGTTCGCTTAATATTCCGTCAATGAGGTTTTCGGTGTTTTTGAATTTTTCGCTTACCATTAAATCTAAAATATCGAGCTTTAAAAGTTCGTTTTTAGAATATGAAAGAAGGTCGCACGCTATGTCGTTGACGTCGATGAATTTAGAAATTCTCGGTTCGCCGGCGTTAATTTCCCAGACGAATATGGCGTCGTGTATGCTTCTAAACAGCGTCCTGTAGTGTTTTTCACTTTCGCGGATGCGTTTTTCAGCCCTGTGCTTATAAAGCGCCATTTGAATGGTTATGCTTATTTCGCGCTCGTTGAAAGGCTTTAATATATAGCCGCAGGGTTCGCTTTTGCCCGCGCGCATGAGCGTTTCGCCGTTTGAATAGGCGCTGGCGTAAACTATGGCCACATCCATCTCGTCTTTAATTTTAAGCGCGGCGTCTATCCCGTCGTCGCCGTCGCCGAGCATAATATCCATTAAAATAAGGTCGGGCTTCATCTTTATGGCCATCGAATAAGCTTCGCTGCCGTTGGAGGCAATAGCTATAACATTATAGCCGTAGCCTTCGACCATTTGCTGAAGATCGCGCGCCACTATGATTTTGTCTTCTACTATCAATATATTGTCAGGCATATATACCCCGTTTTAAAGTTAATTTTTACTTTATAAAGTAATTATTTAAATCTTATTTTATATGAAGCGCCCGGATCGTTAGTAATTTCGGCGCTTCCGCCTATTTCTTTTATTAAGTCGAATGCCAGCCTGATGCCGAAGGACGAAAGCGAAGATAAGTCGGGCATTACTTTGAAGCCGCGGCCGTCGTCGGATAAAATTAAATTATAGCAGCCGTCGGCGTCCCGATTGAACGAAACGAAAATATTACCTTTTTCCATACCTCCGAAAGCGTATTTAAGCGAATTGGTGACGATTTCGTTGACTATAAGGCTGAGCGAAATCGAGCGGTCTAAGTCAAGGGTTATATTTTCGATGGCGTAATGAAAATTAACCTCGCATGATTCGTTGAAATAGTAGCGCGATATATAGGTAATTATTTCGCGGATATATTCGGAAAAATTAATTTTAGCTAAACTGTCGGCTTTATATAGTTTTTCGTGTATAAGCGCTATCGATTTAACTCTGCCGAGGGCGTCTTTTATTATATTTGAATATTTTTCGTCGCCTATATTTTTCAACTGCATATTTAAAAGGCTCGAAATTATCTGGAGGTTGTTTTTTACCCTGTGATGAACCTCTTTGAGCAGCACTTCTTTTTCATGTAAAGAATTTTTAAGCTGTTCTTCTTTTCTTTTTCTGTCGGTTATGTCGCGGAATATGCCCTGGAAAACCTTAACGCCGGGCGCGAGTTCAACCACGCTGGAGCTGATTTCCACTTCGGCGAATGACCCGTCGGAGGCCGCCACTTTTTTATAAAATGCGGGCCCGGCGCCGGAGCTATATTCAATTTTTTTAATGTAGTCGTCGAATTCGCCGTCGGGATGAAGTTTAGAGTAGTGAAGCCCGACTATTTCTTTTTTAGAGGTTTTAAGCATCGATTCAGCCCTTTTATTGGCGTCTATAATAATGCCGGTTTCGGTTTCAACAATGAAAATGGCCTTGTTTAGAGCGTCGAAGAGCGATTTGAATTTATTTTCAGAGTATTTCAGTATGTCTTCGTAATTCTTTTTTTCGCTGATATCGTTAATAGTCGATAGTATCGATTTTTTAGAGTTAAAATCTATTATGCTCGATTTTGCGCTTACGAAGCGCGGCCTTCCGTTTTTGCACAACGCTTCGATTTCGAGGCCTTCGCCGCTGAATATGCCGCGTTTTTTGATGTTTTTAATTATTTTTTCACCGGCGCTTTTTGATAAAAAATCAGTTATTTTACCGCCGGTCATTTCATCGGGCGAATAACCGAGAAGGGCCGTTATTTTATCGTTGACGAACAGCACGGTTCCGCCGCGGTGTATCATCACGGCTTCGGGATGTTCGGATAAAATTTTAATATACTGGTTGTTGTTTTTAATATTACTCATATCAATTTTAACTGAATTAAACGGAATTTTATGCAGCCGGGGGGTTATCAAAGGCTTCGCTTGAATTTGGACAACAGGTCCCGAAGCTGCAATTTTATTATGATCGGCCTTCCGTGAGGGCAGAAATAAGGATTGGCGCATTTAACTAAGTCGGCGATTATTAATTCGGCGGTTTCCATATTTATTGTTTTTCCGGCCTTTATAGCGGCTTTACAGGCCATATTCGCCGCCATTTTGTCGCAGAAAGCGTTTTCATCTATTTTGCCCGCTTCGAGGCCGGCCGAAATTATTTCAAAAATCATATTTTTTTCTTCGACACCTTCTAAAAAATCGGGCACTGCGCGCACCACTATGCTTTTTTCCGAAAATATCTCGGCGTCGAATCCGTATTTTTTAAATAAATCGAAATTCTGCTTCAGCATTTCGAATTCGGAAATGCTTAAATCGTAAATATGCGGCATTAATAGCGACTGCGAATTAAAATCGCCCTTTTGAAGGGCCGAAAGTATTTTTTCATAAAACACTTTTTCGGCGGCCACATGCTGGTCTATTAACAGCAGGCCGTTTTCGTCTTCGGCTACTATAAAAGCCCCGAAGGCCTGACCGATTAATTTTTTTATTATCAAAGACGAACCCGAAGTCCCCGCGGATTTACCATTTAAATAAGATTCGCCTGTTTCGCCGCCGAAGTCGAAACGCCCCGTTTCGTCGTGCGGTAAAACGGTTTCGGCATCAGGCGCGTCTTTTTGAGCTCCGTCCGTCTCCGGGGCGGCGGTTTCGGTTATTGTATTCGTAAGGCAGTTTATACCCTGAGTTTTAGAGTAACGGTTTATTAAAAAGTTCGCATTCTGAATATTTATCGGCGCCGAAGCGGCGGTTCCGTTTAGCGGCGCGTTTTGCCCGCCGTTTGTTTCATCTTTGCCGGCAAAGGTTTTAAAGTTGTGAGGCGCCGCCCGTGAAGTTATTAAACTTTCAGAGATAATTTTTGATATGGCGTCGTGGATTTTAAATTCGCAGGCGAAAGCGACTTCGGTTTTTGTCGGGTGTATATTTACGTCGATATGTTTCTGCTCTAAGGTTAAAAATATAAAAATTACGGGATATTGTTTGGGTGCGCAATAGCGCTGATAGGCTTCATAAACCGCGTGGGAGACGCTTTTATTTTTAAAGGGGCGGCCGTTGACGAAAAAGTATTGAAATCTGGCATTGGGTTTGGTTATATGCGGCGGGCTCATTAAGATTTTAACACGCATAGTTCCGCATTCGCCCGTATCGAAGCTTTTATCGGCTGAGATCAGATTGCCG
The DNA here is from genome assembly GCA_964436235.1 of uncultured bacterium. Lineage (GTDB taxonomy): Bacteria > Muiribacteriota > UBA9980 > UBA9980 > UBA9980 > UBA9980. Next base: position 10,708 of record CAYTCW010000063.1, on the reverse strand, counting down.
GAAATTATTTCGGGAAATATCGCCGCTATTACTTCTTCGACGCTCGAATTGCGCCTGGTGGAAAAAATTTCGCGGCCGCCTGAATAAAGCCCGAATTTAATTTCGGGATGCGCGAGCGCATAGCGGGTTACGAACTCTATTATCAGGGCATTTTCATAATTTTCTGATTTAAGGAATTTCTTGCGCACCGGCGTATTATAAAATAAATTTTTAATCGATATTTTAGTGCCGCGCGTCGCAGCCGCGTTCTGCACGCTTTTTATCTCGCCGCCTTCTATCTTTACCGAAACGGCGGGAAGCGAGCTATCCGTCGATGATATTATTTCACAGCGCGATACCGCCGCAATCGAAGGAAGCGCCTCGCCGCGGAATCCGTAGGTTTTAATATCGTTTAGATCGGATACGGTTTTTAATTTAGAGGTCGCGTGGTGCTCTAAGGCCATCAGTATATCGTCGCGCGTCATGCCGCGGCCGTTATCAGATACGGTTATAAATGAAAGTCCGGCGCCGCCGAACTCGGTTATAATTTCATCCGCGCCGGCGTCTATGGAGTTTTCTATCATTTCTTTGATGGCGTATGCGCCCGATACTACGACTTCGCCGGCCGCTATGCGGCAGATCGTGTTTTCGTCGAGTATTTGTATAAGCGCCCGCCGGGCGTTGTTTTCATTCATAATATGCCGCCTTCCGTTCGCCGGGCAAGGGATAACCTTCGCGCGGTTACCATCTCGTAGTAGGGTAAACGTCGCTGTTTTTAAGATTTTTATCGCCTGAATATAAATAATTGAGCGCGCCGAGAATGGCTATCATAACCCCGTTATCGGTGCAAAGGACCGGCGGCGGCATTAATACCGATATTTTTTTACGCGCGCCTAATTCTTTGATGGATTCGCGTATCATCGAGTTGCAGGCGACGCCGCCTGAGAGTAATATTGTTTTCGCGCCGCAGGCTTTCGCGGCCGCTTCTATTTTTTTAGTGAATATATCGCAAATCGAGCGCGTCATGCTGTGGGCGAGATGTTTGATTTCAAAATCTTTGTTTAACCGGGTGAAATTAATAACCGCCGTTTTAAGGCCCGAGAATGAAAAATTATAATTATCTTCATTGATAAGCGGTTTTGGCAGTTTGTAGCGCGGTTCTCCTTCGCGCGACAATTTATCTAAAACGGGCCCTCCGGGGTAGGCGAGATTAAGGTAGCGCGCGGTTTTATCGAAAAGCTCTCCTACGGCGTCGTCGATAGTACCGCCGATAAATTTTGCTTCGATCGGAGAAGCGAGCACCGATAGCGACGAATGGCCGCCGGATATTGTAAGGGCGACGGCCGGATAATCTACGGCGTAGGGTTCCATGAAATTGGCCGCTGTGTGAGCTTTTATATGATCGACGGTTATATAGGGTTTATTGTTGGCTATAGCGAGGCCTTTTGCGAAAGAATAACCGACGATGAGCGATCCGCTGAGGCCGGGGCCGGCCGTTACGGCTATTAAATCCAATTCGCCGGATTTAACGCCGGCTTTATCGAGGGCCATCGAAAAAACCGTCGTTATATTTTTAAGGTGTTCGCGCGAAGCTATTTCGGGAACTATTCCGCCGTATTCGATATGCGCTTTTATCTGCGAAGATATGATATTAGACAATATAGTGAACTTGCGTTCATTCGTATCGTAATTCATCACCGCGATCGAAGTGTCGTCGCATGAAGTGTCTATTCCGAGTATTAACATTATCTGTAACCGCCTGTCTTTATAAGGCCTTTCTGTTCGCTGACGGCCCGTATTGTTTATTATGCCGTCATTACCTTAGGTTTAACGGCGTAGGTATCTTTTAAATAAACCGGATTGAGTTCTAAAATTCTTTTCTGGTCGATGTTTTCACAGTAATTAAAGAACGCCGCGACCGCTTTCGGGCGCACGCTCGATACTATAAGTTTATCGCCGCGGTATTCGTCGAGTTTTTTATCTTCTAAAAAAGCGCCCGCGCATTCTTCGATTATTATATAATCCGGCTTGATCTCGGAAGCTATAGCGTCGGAAACAGTTACGAAGGCGTCATTTGATTTAGCGAAAGAATCCTTTAAATCGCCTTTGTGATTTTTAATGAGGCGGCAGAAATATTCGCCTTTAACTCCCGGAACCAGCGCGGCGGCGGTTTTATTTTTTTTGATTTTTGAAAACGATTCGAATATAAGGTAGTCGAGCATCGATAAACCTGTTTTTTTTATGCAGCCGGGCGAGGAAACTATCATGGCGTAAGCCATTGAAAGCCCTAATTTGATCCCGGTAAAAGAGCCGGGGCCGGTAAAGGCGGCAATGCCGCTTATATCTTTGAATTCGATATCGCAGATTTTAAAGGCGTTTTCAATAATCCCGTCGATTTTAAAGGCGTTGCGTTTTTTTTCGAAAAATTCGCAATGGTACTGCGCGTGAGCGTCTTTTAATACCGTTACCGTAAGTTTTTCGAAAACGGTGTTAAGTATGAGCGTATATCCGGATTCGCCGTTTTTTTCATTTAATTGTTTTTTCATTTAAACCCCGCTTATCAAGCTGATTTATAGTTCGCATGCCGGCAGCTTAGCGTGACGCGCTATGCTTTTTTTTGTATCGCGGCTTATTATATAATATTTTCTGCATTTTTTCAAGATTAACCTTGATCGGAACAAAAATTAATTATAGTTGACATTGACACTAAAATATTATAAAATTACTATGAATTTATATGACTCATAACAACGCATTGCCTGATTGCCGGATAGCGCATGAACGCGGCTCCGGCGGTAACGGGCGTATTAATATTTTATTTATCATAAACGATCTAAAAATAGGCGGCGCTGAAAAGATGCTGCTGTACCTGATTTCGGGTCTTGACAGAAAAGTCTATAACCCGGTAGTTTGCACTTTGCTCGACCGCGGCGAGTATCGTGATTTTTTAAAGGCGAACGACATAAAGTATTACTCGCTTAATATGCAGAGCTATTATAAAATTCCTTTCGCGCTGTTTAAGCTCGTTAAAATAGCGCGACGCGAAAATATCTCGATAATACATTCCTATCTTTTTTATTCCGATCTCATGGCCCGCGCCGCGGGATTTTTAGCGGGCGTGCCCGTCGTTATAACCTCGATGCGAAATATCGATCTGTGGCGGACGCCGTATCATATTTTTATAGATTCGCTTACCTATGGCTTTTCTTCGGCGATAATATCTAATTCGCTCGCCGGCGCCTCCAGGCTTTCTAACATAGAAAAGATCCCCGCGGATAAAATCAAAGTGGTTTATAACGCGATTAAACTCGATGAATACCAGCGCGGCGAGTCGTACTCAAGGCAAAATTTCAGAAAATCAATAGGCGTAGGCGCCGATGACATCATGGTAGTGACTGTCGCCCGTCTCGAGGAACAGAAAGACCATTTAAGCCTTTTAAAAGCGGCCCGTCTTACGCTCGAAAAACTTTCACTGAAAAAGGCGGGCGTACGCGCGGCACGGATCAAGTTCGTCATAGCCGGCGGCGGGGCGCTTATCGACGAATTAAAAGATGAGGCGAAAAAACTCGGTTTATCTTCGAGCGTAATATTTTTGGGAACCCGCACCGATATAAAAGATATTTTACATTCTTCCGATATTTTTCTGCTCACCTCCATATACGAAGGAATGCCGAACGCCATACTCGAGGCTCAGGCCTGCGGCGTCGCCGTCATAGCCACCGATGTCGGCGGCGTTTCGGAAATTATAACCGATAACTTTAACGGCGTTTTGTGCAAGCCTAAAGACATAGAAAATATAGCTGAAAAACTTATCTATCTTATCGAAAACCCCGGCGTCGCCGAATTTTTAGCTAAAAATGCCCTCGAACGGCTTGAAACGAAATTTTCGTGCTCTAATTTAATATCTAAAACCTGCGCCATATATAAAAATCTTATGGTCCAGAACGCTCCGGAAACGGCTTCTAAATTTTTCGCCCGCGAGGAGTTTAAGGTAAAGCTGAATATCCTTTATCTGATAACCTCCTCCGACGTGGGCGGCGCCCAGAAACATCTGCTGTCTTTAGTCGATTATTTCGTTTCTAAAAAACATCAGGTAAGGGTGGCCGCTTCGCCGGGCGAACCGCTTAATTCGAGTTTGAAAAAACTCGGGATAATGCCCGTGGTGCTTAAATATTTACAAAAATCCATCGATCCGCTCAAAGATCTGTTAACTTTTTATGATATTTCGAAATTATTGATTGAAAACAATTTTCACATAATACACTGCCATTCGACCAAGGCTGGAATTTTAGGCCGTATGGCGGCCTTTTTCGCCGGCGTTCCGGTTAAAATATTTACGGCGCACGGCTTCGTCTTTCATGACGGCATGAATCCCGTAAAAAAATATCTTTGCATTCTCGCCGAAAAAATAGGCGGTTTTTTCAGCGACGCGATAATAACGGTTTCGCGCGCCGATTACATGAAAGCCAGAAAATATAAAATAATACCTGAAAACAGGCTCAGACTTATCCATAACGGCATAGACTGCGGACCGCGGGTAAAAGATTGCCGGGTTCCAGCCGATGAAAAGCGCCGTCAATTAAGGGAAAAATACGGATTCGGCGACGATGATATTGTAATCGGAAGCGTGGGAAGGCTTGTTTATGAAAAGTCTTATTCGACGGCCATTACCGCTTTCGCCGATCTTTTTAAAAATAATGAAAAACTCGCCCTGATTATAGCCGGCGAAGGTTATGAACGCGGCCGGCTGCAGGCGCTTGTTAAAAAATTAAATTTGGAAGGCCGCGTGTCGCTGGCGGGCGAAGTCGTCGCGGTGGAAGAAATATATTCGATTTTAGATATATTCTTTCTATCTTCGATTAAAGAAGGCCTGCCGTATTCGCTTCTGGAGGCGGGCTGCTTTGCTCTTCCATGCGTATGCACCGACGCCGGCGGCATAGCCGAGATAATATCCGACAATGAAACCGGAATATTATGCGCGGCGGGTTCGCCCGCGGCTTTTTACGGGGCGATGCAAAAGATGATATCCTTAGGCCCTGAAGATAAAAAAAGGCTCGGCGTCAATCTTTTGGCGAAGGTGAAAAGCGGATTCAGCGCAGGGCGTATGCTCGAACTCACCGAACGCTGTTATATGGACCTCGTAGGCAAAAAGGGGTTGATCTAATTGATCAACTGGCGTAAAACTTTATATATAATTCTAGATTCGATATTTTTAAACGCTGCCATAATAGCCACTTTTTATTTAAGATACAGCGGCGAGGTGCCGCGCGTGAATTATCAGGCCTATATCGATATTTCTCTTATTACCACCATAATAGGCATAGCGAGTTTATACTTTAACAATTTATACGATTACGACCGTAAAAACAGCTATATCGATATCTTATATTCGGTAACGCGCGCGGTCATAATAGGCATAGTCGTTATGGTCGCTTTTATATTCTACGCGCGTTCGTTCGCCTTTCCGCGAACGGTCATAATGCTTTCGATAATAGTCAACATAATATTTCTTTCAGCCTGGCGTTTTTTTGAAAAGGCTTTTGTAACCAGGGAGCTGAAACCGCTTAAAACATTGATAGTCGGCACTTCCAGCGAAGGTATATTAATTAAAAACGATATAGAGTTATACTCGAACAATCTTCATGTGATAGCCGGTTATTTAGACGACACTCCGGAAAATGGAATGGAAGTTCTGGGCGGTTTTTCAGATATAGAAAAAGTGATCGCCGAAAATAAAATCGATCTGGTTATAGTGAGTTCCGAAAAGGTAAGCCTGTCGAAGCTTATAGACCTGATCTTCCGATGCGACAATATTAACGTTAAAGTAGCCATATTGCCTAATTTATACGAAATAGTGATAGGCCGCGTCGATATAAAGCAGATAGCCGGTATCCCTCTTTTAGAAGTGAATTTTGGCGCGCACGATAAATTATACGCCAGGCTTAAATCTATATTTGATTTCAGTTTAGCTTTTATAGGGCTTATAGTGCTTTCGCCATTTTTTATAATAGTGCCGTTATTAATTAAATTCGATTCGCGCGGTCCGGTTATTTACAGCCAGGTGCGCGTAGGCAGGTACGGGCGTGAATTTAAGATATTTAAATTCAGGACCATGGTTATAGACGCCGAAGCCTCGACCGGCCCGGTTCTTTCGACGGGCAGCGCCGATGAACGCGTTACCGCGCTCGGCCGTTTTTTAAGAAAATATCATATAGACGAATTTCCGCAGTTAGTAAACGTTTTAAAAGGCGATATGAGCATGGTCGGTCCCCGTCCTGAGCGGCCGCATTTCGTAGAGCGTTTCTGTAAAATGCTTCCGGTATATTCGAAGCGTTTTTTAGTCAAGCCCGGAATTACCGGATTGGCGCAGGTTCACGGCCGTTACGATTCCAACTTCGAGCACAAGCTCAGATACGATCTGGCATATATCAACAACATGAATCTTCTGCTCGACATTAAAATCATTATACTGACGATTTATTCGAATTTTATAAAACTGCCGCGCAATATTAAGTTTTCTTAATATAGTTGGCGGCCTGATAATGTGAGGAGTTTAAATGTTTGACAAAATTGTGGGTTATTTTAAAGGCGATAAATCAGCCGAAGCGAAAAAAGTTAAAGATCCGGAGGTTGACGCTTCCGCAGTCGTTGACGAACGGGCGGCGGCCGTAGAAAACGGCCGGCAGGATACCGAATCCGCCGAAATTGAATCATGCGGATCTGAAGACCGCGCGCTCGCCGCAGGCACAGCAAAGGAAGACGGCGGTTCATTATCCGTAAATGAAGAAATCGGCGAAAAAAATGCCGAAAAAACAGGCGAAACTTCCCTGTCGAATACTTCGGTCATAGTCGAAGCCGGCGGGGCCTCCGCTGAAGGCGATAAACATGCGGGCTTTTCGGAAAAAGGAACGCAAAAATCATGGTTTGCAAGGCTTAAAGAAAGCCTCGGCAAAACCAAAAACAGCTTTACCCGTAAACTCGGCGAGCTTTTCGGCGATAGAATGATAATCGACGAAGAAAAGCTCGAGCGTCTCGAAGAAATATTAATAGAGGCCGATATCGGCGTAAAAACCACCCAAAAAATAATTAAAAGCATGCAGGAAAAACTCGACGAAGTTAAAGTAAAAAATATGGACGAGCTTTTTGAGCTGCTCAGGCAGATAATGTCTTCTTTAGTGGATTACGATAACACCGCGCTTAATATCGAGCGCGAGGGAATGTCGGTTATTCTGGTAGTCGGCGTCAACGGCGTGGGAAAGACCACTACGGTCGGTAAAATAGCCTCGAACTTAGTTAAAGACGGCAAAAAAGTTATGATAGTAGCCGGCGATACTTTCAGGGCGGGGGCGATAGAGCAGGCCGAAATATGGGCCCGCCGCGTCGGTATTCCGATAGTTAAAGCGCAGCCGAATTCAGACCCCGCGGCGGTAGTTTTCGACGCCATTAAAGCGGGAAAAGCCCGTCACACAGATGTGCTGATAATAGATACGGCCGGAAGGCTTCATACCAAGTATAATCTGATGGAAGAATTGAAGAAGATCAGAAAGATAATAACCCGTGAGATCCATGACGCGCCGCATGAAATACTTCAGGTACTCGACGGCACTACCGGCCAGAATGCTCTCATTCAGGCTAAAACTTTTAACGAAGCCATGGGAGGCATTACCGGTATTGCGCTTACCAAACTTGACGGCACGGCAAAAGGCGGAATCGTCATATCTATATCTGATGAACTCAAAATACCCATTAAGTTAATAGGCATAGGCGAAGGCGTGGACGATTTAAAACGGTTCAACGGCGGCGATTTTGTCAAAGCAATTTTTGAGAGGTAGGCGGCCGTTTATATCCGGCGTGCAATAAGGGACGGCTTCCCGGGAATTATATGCGCATATTCGCGCTGATGGAGGGATTTGAATGCATAAAGAAGCGATGTTAAAAATAATCAATGATCAGTCGCAGGCGCGTAAAAAGAAATTAGCGGACGCTCTCGGCGAAATAGCTACCGAAGACGCTCTCAGCGGCCTTTATCAGATGCTCGGCGACCGTTCCGATTTCGTTGTTTTATTCGCCATGGAGCGTATCGGCGATCTGGCGCTTAACGGCGTGCAGATTAACGTTAAGTTCGTAATAGACGTTTTCAATAAATTCAAGGAAGCCGAATATATTAAAATGGCCTGCGTGCGGGCTTTAGGTTACTGCTCTAATCAGGTTGCGGTTAAATCGCTCGTTGACGCTCTTCGCGATAAAGACGCCGGCGTTCGTCACTACGCGGTGGATGCGCTTACTAAATACGGACTTCTTGCCGCCCTGCCTGTCATAAATCTTTTCACCGAAGAATTTATCGAATGGCCGACGCGCCAGGCGGCCGCGCTTACGCTCACTTTTTTATCTACGCTTAAGGGTTCGGAAGTGGAAATAACTTTAAAAAACGTTCTTACCATTAAATCGGAAAATATTAAATTTTCAGTCGTGCGTTCTTTTAACGAAGTCGGAAACGCCGTTATGGCCGAAAAAATAAGGGAATTTTTAAAAATAGACACTCTCGAAGACCGATATGAAATCAGAAAAATGATAAAGAGCGTCAGCAAGAAAGAAGAAATGGAGCAGCTGATAAAGCAGTTGACAATGCTTAATCAGCAGATGTGTTTAGACTTGATTATGTCGCTTAAAAATACTAAAAATCCAGATGAAGCCCGTGAATCGCTTGCAAAGCTCCTTCGCGGCTGTGATGATAAGAGAATAAAGGCGATTATTTTGAGAATAATAGGACTTTCGAAAGCTAAATTCAGCGTGCCTTTGCTCGGAGAATGCATAAAAGACCCGGACAAGCGCGTTCGCGCCAATGCTATCGAATCGCTGGCCGAACTCGGCGACGAGTCGGTAATCGATTTGATCAAACCCGCTCTCAATGATTTTGACAACAGGGTCAAGGCAAACGCCGCTAAAGGGCTCTGGAAGCTTGGCGGCGCCCGTTCGCTGCAGATTTTGCGCGATATGCTCTCCGACGCGGATAAGTGGATGAGAGCTTCTGCCGCCTACGCTCTTGGTGAGATAGGCGTGATACAGGTGGGCGAGATTTTGCAGGCGGCCGTCAACGACCATGATAACGACGTGAAAATAAACGTGATAAAGGCGCTCGGTAAAATCGGCGATATAAATTCCGTTCAGATTTTATGCGATATAGCTCAAAACAAAAGCGAAGACTGGATAGTTCGCAAAACCGCGGTAGTATCTTTAGCCAGATCTAATTCTGAAGACGCGCACCGGTTTTTAATAAAAGAAAAAGATAATGAAACTGAAACTAAATTATACCGCGAAACGATAGCCGTTATTATCGATGAAGTTTTCAGCAAAGATTACATTATTTCTTTAAAAAATTCGGGTTATACTGCTTATGAAACCGCTAAGAGCGATTACGGCTCCGCGCAGGATGATCAAA
>CAYTCW010000063.1:0-1190 GCA_964436235.1 uncultured bacterium | reverse complement strand
CGGCCCTGATGAGGGTGAAGGGAAAGAATCGCCTGAAAGGAATTTATAATGAATAAAATTAAAAAGACCGGATTAAAAACTCCGGCGTTTATAAATATATCAACTTTTGCTTTAATACTTTCGATTTTTTCTTTCATGTCGGATGGTATTTTTAACTTTGCGGCGGCCATGGATTTTGACACTCATTGCAAGAGGAATAAATATCTTTCTTTTTTATCTCAGAGCGTACCGTCGAATAATATTACGGCTTTGCACGCCGACAATGAAGATGAAAAATCGATATTTATAGGCACCGATCGCGGGCTTTCGAAATATAACGGCAAAACCTTCCGTACTTACGGCAAAGACGCCGGTCATTACAGGAACGCGCCCGCGGGCGAAAATATAAATTGCGTTCTTCCGACAAGTTCCGAAATATGGATAGCTACGGATTCCGGGCTTTCCCGCTACAACAAAATATTATCGCAATGGACTTATTTCGAGCAGGGCGACGATAATACCACCACCATACCGACTAATTATATCCAGTGCCTGTATTTCATGGATCCTTTTTTATTCGTTGGCACCTGGGGTTCGGGCGTGTGCGTATATAACGTTAAAATCAATAAGTGGAAGAATTATACCGCTAAATCCGGTCTCGAAGGCAAGTATATATCGGCGATCGCATATGATAACATAAGGGGCCAGCTTTGGTTCGCCACTTACGACGACGGCCTGTATTTATTTCAAAACGATCGTTTTACCGGGATCAACGCAAAAACTTCGGAGCTTATTTCTAATAAAATAAACTGCCTTGCCGCATCCGGCGGTAAATTATATATAGGCACGCCGGAAGGCCTTTGCATATATGACGGCAATAAATTCAAGTCTTATACGAAAGAAAAAGGCCTCAATTCGAATGTAATTCTTTCGATCAAGGTCGATAAATTCGATGTTTATCTGGGCACCGACGCCGGGCTTTCAAAGATATATAACGATACACTGACTTATTATCCGGTTAAAAATAATCTTTCAAGAGGCAGGCCGGTAAGAATAACCTGTATCGAAACCGTTAAAAACAAGTTATATCTTGGCACTCAGCATCATGGTTTGATTGAAGTGAATAAAAGATAGGCCGGCGTGAAAAGTTTTTAAGGAAATTTGACCGACGCTTATAACCGCAAAAAAATGTTACCCCGGCATTTAAGCCA
>CAYTCW010000062.1:17970-25810 GCA_964436235.1 uncultured bacterium | reverse complement strand
TGTCTGCTGGTGCAGAATATTCTATAAATATTATATTATTTTTTTAAAGAGCGGTCAAACTATTTTATGCGCTTTTTGGGGTGTGAAACTTAAGTAATTGAAAATAATGGAATGCAATGAACATTGAAAAAGAATCGAAACAAAACGAAATAGCTGAGATGAAAAGGAGAATCAACGATGGACGATAAAACAAAAAAATATGTCAGGTACGCATTGATGTATACGAAGATTAAAGATTTCAACTCGAAGATCATAGAGGAGCACGTGTCTCATATCAAATCGCTCGACGACAGGGGAATTCTTGAAATGTGCGGCCCTTTCCTCGATTACAAAGGCGGAATGGTCGTCGTGAAGGCGGCGGATATAGACGAAGCCAGAAATATAGCCGAAAGCGATCCTTTTGTGAGGGACGGCTTCGAATCGTACGAAGTGCGCACCTGGCTTATCGGATGTAGGGAAAATAACTATCTTCTGTAAAAAAAATGTACATGTGGACGACGTGCCCTGAATGCGCAAAAAAATACGGTAAAAATTACGTCGCAATAATCGCCGAAACGAAATAAATGTTAAATTTTTGGCAAAAAGAAATTATGTCAGATATAGTTTGACTTTTAATTAAAAATTTGATAAGCTATTACTGAATGAAAAAAATATTAAAATACTTATTTATATTATTTGTTTTAACTGTATTGACAGGTTTCATCCTGTATAGCAATGCAGATTCGTTGTTTGTCTATTCCGTTGAAAACGGCAGCGTATTGGCGATGAAGTTGGCTCTTCAATTCAAAGTCGATTTAAAGACATTATTTATGGGAAGTGAAAAAGATTTTATAGATAAATTATCCAGTGATGTTAAACTTTTTGAACTTGTAATTAAATATACTAAACAAGATATAGAAAAATATGCCGTTATGAGATATGCTCTTGACATGAATTCGAAAGAACTAGTTCAATGCGTTCTAAACGAGTTTGACTTCACTGATTACAAAAAAGAATATTCATTTTTAGATGACGACATAATTAAAGCGAGAGATCCGGAAATATTCAAATTGTTGAATAGTCAAAAATTTAATCTATCCAATGTAATATTAAAAAAGATGATGTTGAAAGAATATTCAGACGTCAGGGAAGTTTTCGAGTCTAACGGGCTATATGACATAAAGACTAAAAGCGGCCTTACGCCTCTGATGTGCGCGGTAATAAACCGTGATCACGATCTGTTCGACTATCTTATCGGTAAAAAAGCGGATGTCAATGCCTCATACAACGACGGAGATACGCCATTATTTATGGCTATACGGAACAAACCTGATTTCAAAATTATTAAAACACTCATAGAAAACGGCGCTAAGATTAATATAAAAAATATTTTTTTGGAAATGCCGCTCGAACTATTGGTCGAAAACCCAGGCAACGAGGAAATTATTAAATATTTAATAGATAAAGGCGCTGATGACGACGGTAAAATTAACGCATATTCAAGTGCCATGCGTCTTAACAGGCAGGAATATGTCAGGATGATCAGAGAAAGCGAATTGCCGGCGAACGCCATAGATATCGCAGTGCAGGGTAAAAATGACGGCTGGCCGGGAATTGATTCCGCCTTAAAAAATGGTGCTGATATTAATGAAAAACCAAAAAAATATTCGAAGATCGATTATGTCGAATCGGTAAAAAAAATTGCAAGATCGATCGGTGATCCCGATAAAAAATCGAAACTTCTTAATTCGATATCGTTAAATGGCGATGATAAGTACGAATATTTTTTGAAATATCTGATAGAGCAGGAGACCGACATTACTGTCATCGATTCAAATAAAAACCCCGTTTTTATAAGGACCGTATATTTTTTGAAACATCTGATAGAGCAGGGAGCCGACATTACAATTACCGATTCAGATGAAAATACGCTTTTAATGAAGACCGTTGATTCAAATAATGATGAAAATTTCATGCTTCTAATAGACTGCGGCATAGACGTGAACGCACGCAACAAGTCCGGAGAAACTGCCCTGATCAGGCTCATTAAAAATAGACGGGGTATCAGGTTTTTCAAAACCATTTTGAACGCCGGAGCCGATGTCAACATTAAAGACGCGAATATGAAAGACGTTTTTTATTATATTTATAATCACGATAATAATAAATATTATCCAGATTTGTTTGATATTCTTAAATTGCTTCTATCATATAAGGTTCCCGTTTCGCGCGAATTATTCAAAAAGCGTGAAGCCATTGGCTACAATAAAATGACATTTGCCGAACTGGAAAGAAAATTCGAAGATGCGGTCGAAAATAATAGCCTCGAAAGCGCAGAAATATATTTAGGATCATATTTGTATAACGAAAATCTAGATTCTAATATAAATAATCTAAATAAGAAAATAATTAAATCGAACAATCTCGATTTAATAAAAATATATGTCAAAGGTATTGAAACATATAATTCTAACTACATGATCAATGGTATTATTACCGAAGCATTGACGCAGCGACGCGAACTTTCGATCTTAAAATACCTGCTGGATTCCTTAAAATCCATTGATGAATCGGTTATAAGAGAAACCGTCGCTGAAAGTAATATTGAAGCATTGAAGCTGCTTCTTTCAGCCGAAAATATTAAAAAGATAGAAAACAGTGAGTTATTTAATATAGCTTTGATGAATGCTATCGGACTAAAAAATACCGAAGCGGTAAAAATCCTTTCTGGAGTCATCAGTGAAGATGAGATGGATTCCGACTGCAGAAGTTATGATATCAATCGATTTAATAACAGGTCATTTACGTCGTTTTCTCTGGTCATGTCGATAATAGGCGGCAATGATGAAATTGCCAGGATATTGCTGGAGAAAAAAAATAACGTAAACAAGAGATATCGATATGATTTCACCGCTCTGGCCTATGCCTCGTGGTATGGCAGGGATGAATTAATTAAAATTTTGTTAAGCAAAGGCGCCGATCCTGACCTTGGAACGAGCGACGGCACTACTCCGCTTATGTATGCGTCGATGGCGGGCAACACAGGCGCGATCGAATTGCTGATCAAAAATGGGGCTGATGTGAATGCCAAAAACAACAATGGAATCAACGCGCTATGCGAAGCTATTACAAGCGATCGGACCGAAGCCGTCGAATTATTGAAGGCGAAAGGCGCCGATTTAAAAGATGCTGAGAGAATACTCGAAAAAATAAAAAGAGCGGGCACCAATATCAATTCGAAAGATTCGCGTGGTAATACTATGCTTATGAAAGCGGCATATGAAAAAAATTATTTAAAAGCGAAACTGCTGATCGATCGCGGCGCAAAGATAAATGATGATTATTCGAAAGCGGAGCATAATATTCTCAGGGCGGCGATTATTTATGCTGATCGATATGGCACTTTTCCGTATGAACTGTTCAAATTGCTCGTCGATAAGGGAGCCGATCCATATTGCGAAAATAATGAACAGGCATTTGCAAATATGATGAGCGTTTCCATTATTTCTAAATATGACAATATGATCGATTTGCTTAAAAATAAATCTGATTCACTTGATATTTCAAAGATGTCAAACTTGATCGAAGCGGCAATTTCCGCCGGGAGTATCGAGTGGTTGAGCCAGTTGATCGATAAAGGCGTAGACATAAATAGCTGCGTTATTCCCCACAATCAAAATTATCGAATACCTCTTTTTTTTACAGCCGTAGATAATTGCGATTACCAAATCCTGGAGGTGCTGCTAAAAAAGGGCGTTGATATAAATGCTCGCGCCATAAAAAAGACCGACAATACTGGAAAGCTAACAGTGAAAATATGTGATTCAATTAATTTTTACCTGTCTGGTTTCAAAGAATATGGGGGCAACGCTCTTTTTTTCATAAATAATAATACTTATGATATATCTAAATTCGATAATTGCTTTAAAATTCTCGAAATGCTCGTGAAGGCGGGTTGCGATATTAATGGAAGGAACGACTATGGTTATACTCCGATATTCGCCGGTTCAATTAATATGGACTCGTCATTCATAAAATCGATGATTGCGCTGGGGGCCGACGTCAATGTTCATAGTACCGATGATTTGAAACTTACGCCGATATTCGCGGCCTGCATTAATAAGAATAACCCTGAGGTGTTGAATGTTTTAATCGATAACGGAGCCGAAGTGAACCAGGTTGCTCAGGATATGTGGACGCCCCTGATGTTTGCCGTTCGCGCCAGAAATGCGCGGGCGGTCGAAATATTAATCGGGCGCGGCGCTAAAATAAACGAAGCGAATGCGGACGGGATGACGGCACTCGATATTTGTTACACACCCGATGATACCAACAAAAAAATTCTGAAAATACTTCGTTCGGCGGGCGCAGTCAGCGGACATAAAAAATATGTATGCGAAACGGTGTTTAATTAGATGATAAGCAGAGTAATTTCAAAAATTAAGAAAATATATATCGGTATTGTCGCCGTAATAGTGCTGGCGATATTTTATCTTTTTAATATATTCAATAAGCCGACGACATCCGATGATATCGAAGAAGAAAAAGCATATTTAAGAACAATTGACGGATATTATCATGAACCAATGATAATAAAATATGGCGGACCGAGTGAACCTTTCACGCCTCAACTTTTAAGAATTCAAAAAATTCACGGCACCATAAGAAGGGGCGCGGATAAAAAGCCGGTAGAGGGACTCATGTTAAAAATATGTAAGCCTGAAATGATGACGCTGTCTGATAAAAATGGCAATTTTGAATTTGAAATTTATAATATAGTATACGATACATTTGAGATTAATGTGTGTGAGTCTGCCAGTGAAAATATACTTCAGGTTAAAACGGTCGAATTTAAAAATGTTAAATTTGACTACAGTGGAACTTTTGTGGATGAAGCCACCGTTGAAATAATTTTATAACAATAGATTCATGATGATTATTGTTGATTAACTGAATGAAAAAATTTTTTAAATACTTATTTTTATTACTTATTTTAACTGCATTGACGGGTTTAATCCTGCATTACAATGCAGATTCGCTGCTTTTCCATTCCGTTGAAAAAGGCAAAATGTTGTCAATGAAACTGGCGCTTCGATTTAAAATCGACGAAAAAAATTTAATCGAGGAGCGCAATGATTTATTTAATAAAATATTCAACGATGTTAAATTTTATAAATTCCTAAAAAAATATAGAAATGGGATTTCTAAATATGACGTTTTGAAATATGCCTTAAGTAAGAATTCCAGAGAACTTGTCCAATACACTTTAGACGATTTTGACTTCGCCGATTACAGAAATTTGAAGAAATCATTTTTAGATAATGACATAGTCAAGGCGAAAAATCCCGAAATATTTAAGTTATTTAATCTTTTTAAATTTGAACTATCCAATGTGATTATTAATAAGATGCTGTCGAATGAATATTCGCAAATCAAGGAAGTTTTCGAATCTAACGGACGATACGACATAAAGTCTGAAAGCTGCCTCACGCCTTTGATGTGCGCGGTTATAAACCGTGATTACGATTTATTCGACTTTTTGATTTTCAATAAAGCCGATGTCAATGCTTCGTACAAAGACGGAGACACGCCGCTATTCATGGCTATCAGGAACAAGCCTGATTTCAGAATTATTAAAACACTCATAGAAAATGGCGCCAGGATTAACATCAAAAATGGATTGTTTGAAACGCCTCTTGAACTTCTGGTCGAAAAGCCCGGTAACGAGGAAATAATTAAATATTTAATAGATAGAGGCGCGGATATAGACAGTAAAATCAATGCATATTCAAGGGCCGTGTTTTTAAACCGGCGGGAATATGCCAGAATGATGGTGGAAAGCGGATTGCCGGCGAGTGCCATAAATATCGCGGCGCAGATAAAAAATGACAAATGGCCCGCAATCGATTATATTATAAAAAACGGCGTCGATATGGCGGAAATTCTCAATATATGTGTAAAAGTCAATGATATTGAAAGTTTTAAAAAACTAGCCGGGTCGGTCGACGACCCCGACGTAAAGTCACGATCGTTCAAATCGATGTTGTTAAACGTCGCCAATTTGCCTGTAAAATATTTGAAATATTTGATAGAACAGGGTGCCGATATTACCGTCACCGATACCCTGGAAAATACTGTTTTAATGAAGGCGGTCGATTCAAATAATATTGATAATATAATGCTTTTAATAGACTGCGGCATAGACGTTAACGCACGCGACAGGTCAGGAGAAACCGCCCTGATCAAGCTTATTAAAAATAAACAGGACATCAAATTTATCACAACCATTTTGAATGCCGGAGCCGATGTCAATATCAGGGATGCATGCGGTAATGATGTATTTCATTATCTTAAATTAATTACCGTAATAAATAATCGTTCTTACTATTTTGATTATATTCCGAAATTGCTTCAATCATATAAGGTTCCCGTTTCGCGCGAATTATTCAAAAAGCGCGAAGCCATAGGCTACAATAAAATGACATTTGCCGAACTGGAGAAAAAATTCGAAGATGCGCTTGAAAATAATAACCTTGAAAGCGCGGAAATATATCTGGGATCATACTTATATATTGACAATTACGACCGTATGGATACTAAAATAATTAAATCGAACAATCTCGAGTTCTTGAAATTATATATCAAATATATTGAAATATATTGCTCTGATTATGTCGACAATAAGATCAATCACATTATTTTTGAAGCGTTGATGCAACGATGCGATCTTTCGATATTAAGATACCTGCTGGAGTATGTGACGGACATCGATGAAAAAATCATAGGCGAAGCCGTCATTGCAAATAATAACGAAGCGTTGAAACTGCTTATTTCCGCTGAATTCATTAAAAAGATCAGTTCCAGACCGGATTCATTGAATTGTATTTTGGGGTATGCCGTCGAACATGAAAATATTGAAGCGGGAAAAATAATTGCAAAATTAATCCGTCCAAATGAAATTGAATCCGGACGTAGTTCCAGTGATCACCAGCGTTTGTCGCTTACGCCATTTCCTCTGGTTGAGTCGATAATATTCGGTTGTGACGATATTGCCAGGATATTGATGGAAAAGAAAATTAACGTAAACAAGAAATATTATAATGGCTTTACTGCTCTGGCCTATGCCTCGTGGTATGGCAGGGATGAGCTGATTAAAGTTCTGTTAAGTAAAGGCGCCGATCCTGGCATTGGAACGAACGACGGCACCACTCCGCTCATGTATGCGTCGATGGCCGGCAATACTGGCGCGATCGAATTGCTGATAAAAAACGGGGCGGATGTAAATGCGAAAAACAAAAATGGAATCGATGCGCTCTGTGAAGCTATTACCAGCGGGCGGACCAAAGCCGTCGAATTATTGAAGGCAAAAGGCGCCGATATTAAAGAATCAGAGAGAATACTCAAAAAAATAAAAAGAACAGGCACCAATATCAATTCGAGAGATTCGCATGGAATTACGATGCTTGCGAAAGCGGCGTATGAAAAAGATTTTTTTAAAACCAAGCTGTTGATCGACCGCGGCGCTTTCGTAAATAACTATTATTCGAATGGGGAGCATGAAATTCTCAGTGCGGCACTTGCTTATACACCACATTATAACTTACATGAAAATTTATTGAAATTGCTTATCGACAAGGGAGCCGATCTATATTGCAATAATAATGAGACTGCGTTCACAAATATTTTGATTCGTTGTACTCCTATTAAAAATAAGATCAATCTGCTTAAAAATAAACCTGATTCCATTGATATTTCAAAGATGTCAAACCTGATCGAAGCGGCGATTTCAGACGGAAACATCGAGTGGTTGAGCCTGTTACTCGATAAAGGCGTGGATATAAACTGCAGCGTTACTCCTTAT
>CAYTCW010000062.1:0-17870 GCA_964436235.1 uncultured bacterium | reverse complement strand
GATGACTGCATCAAAATTCTTGAAATGCTCGTTAAAGCGGGTTGCGATATAAACGCAAGAAACGACTATGGCTATACTCCTATATTCACCAATTCAATTACTATGAGCTCGTCATTCTTAAAATCGATGATAGCGTTGGGAGCCGACGTCAACGTTCGCGGCACTGACGAGTTGAAACTTACTCCGATATTCGCAGCCTGCACTAACGAGTGGGATCCTGAGGTGTTGAATGTTTTGATCGATAATGGGGCCGAAGTGAATCAGACCGCCCAGGACTTGTGGACGCCGCTTATGTTCGCGGTTCATGCCAGAAATCCGCGATCGGTCGAAATATTAATCAAGCGCGGCGCTAAAATAAATGAAGCGAACGCGGACGGAATGACGGCGCTCGATATTCTTAACAGCTATTGTTACCGGGCCGATGATGTCAATATAGAAATTTTGAATTTACTTCTTTCGGCGGGCGCGGTGAGCAGACATAAAAAATACGAATGCAAATAAAGGGTGTTTGATTAAAATGACGAACGGAATAATATCAAAAATTAAGAGAATTTATATTTGCATTGTCGCATTGATTGCACTGTTAACATTGCATTTATTTGGCATGTTCAATCAGTCGATCGCATCCGATAAAATTAAAGAGAAAAAGACATTTTTTGATGACGGTTATATTCATGAAGCGCCGGCGGTGAAATATATCGGACTGAGTGAGCCTTATTTACCTCAACTTTTAACAATTCAAAAAATTCACGGTACAGTGAGACGGGCCGTGGATATGAAGCCGGTCGAAGGGCTCATGTTAAAAATATTTAAGCCTGAAATGACGGCGCTGTCTGATGAAAATGGCAATTTTGAATTTGAAATTTATAATGTTTACGATCGATTTGACCTCAATGTTTATGATTCCGCCAGTGTAAATATCCTTCAGGTTATAAAGGTGAATTTCAAAAGAGTCAACTCGATCGATTATGTAGAGCATGGATCTATCGTGGATGAAGCCACCGTTGAAGTCATTTTGCAGTGAGGTTTTCATGAATAATAAAGCCACTGATATTAACAAAACTGATACTGCCGATAAAACCGAGAAATCGAGCAATAACTTATATAGGGATATTATTTACGGCATTATCGCGGCATGTTTAACCGCGCTGCTCGGCATCGAGATTATTTCGGAAATTAGTGTAGCTAAATATGGACCACCGCGATCATCTTTTGATAAAAAAATGATTAAAAAGCCGGATGGGACCGATAAAAATCAATATAAAGAAAATTCAAACGAACGAAAATGATTTGAATATTTAAGTGAGATAAACCATGTGTAATAAGTTTAATAAGTATACAGAGATACCATTCAAGAAAAAGATCCAGCTCGAAATGTTTCGCTACGTTAAAAAAGCTGAGGCCATCAAGCACCGGCTGAATTATCTTTTCTGGGAGTGCACGCTGCGCTGCTCTCTAAGCTGTCTGCATTGCGGAAGCGATTGTCAGAAGGAATCGGGCGTGCCGGATATGCCATATCAGGATTTTCTAAAGGTAGTTGACGAAATAGCCCTGGAAATGAATCCTAACAATATTTTTATAGCCATAACTGGCGGCGAGCCGCTTTTAAGAAACGATCTCGAAAAATGCGGAATCGAATTATTCAAGAGAGGATATCCGTGGGGCATAGTTTCGAACGCTCTGCATCTGACGAACGACCGGTTCGACAGCCTTGCTAATTCAGGAATGCATTCGATAAGTATAAGTCTCGACGGGCTCGAAAAAAGCCACAACTGGCTCAGGCAGAACGACAGATCGTTCAAGATGGCCGTCAACGCGCTGAGATATGGAACGCGCTTCACGCGCATGGCGCTCGAGGCGATAACCTGTGTTACGCAGAAAAATATCACCGAGCTCGATGAGATAAAAAGACTGCTTATAAGCCTTGGCATCAAACGCTGGCGGATATTTGATATATTTGCCAAAGGCCGCGCCCAAAGCAACGACCTGCTGCGAATAACGTCAAACCAGTTCAAATATATCATGGATTTCATTCTTGCCGTAAAAAAAGAAGGCAGGATATCCGTCGATTACGGCTGCGACGGTTTTCTGGGCGCTCTCGAGAATCGCGCGCGCCCGGGTTACATGTTCTGCCGCGCCGGGATCAACGTGGCTTCGGTACTAGCCGACGGCTCTATTTCGGCTTGCCCGAGCCTGCGAGCCGACTATATCCAGGGCAACATCTATAAGGATAAATTTATGGACTGCTGGCATAACCGCTTCGAAGTTATGCGAAACAGGTCGTGGATGAAGACCGGCAAGTGCGCTTCATGCGAAGTTTTCAACTGGTGCGAGGGCAACGGCCTCCATCTGCGCGACGAGAAAACCGGCGAACTGCTGTATTGTCAGTATGAGATGCTGAAGTGAGAAAAATTCTGATCTGTTAGCCTTACCCTTCCAATCTATATAATTCAAAAATATATAAAAAAATCAGCAACGCATGTTGCATTTTACAACTTTTTGTTGCAAATATAATTATCAGCACAAAAGACATCACATGCTATATATTATATAAGAAACATCAGGCATAATTATTGCTCATTATATAATTTAAAATGTGGATTGCAGTTATAATATTTTGAAAGACATTTTAAAATAGGCAGAGGAATGTATAATATGAAAAATTTTAAAAATATTTTAAATGTCATAAATATAGAATACGAATACGGCAGAAAATTATTGGGAATTTTGGAGCAAATTGCCGTATTTATTATAATAAATGAAATTATATTGAGCGTGCATTTTATTGTAACCAGGCCGTTTTTTTTCAATTTAAAAACTTTTTTGAATCAGAATGCGATTATATTTATAGCGTTAGTTATATCAATGTCGGGGATTGATTTATCTATGTTTTATAAGACTTTCACCGATAAAAAATTAAATATCGCAGAAAATTATATATACGATAAATTGAATAATTTTGAATTAATCATCGGCATTTCGATCAGTTGCCTTTTAAGATATTTTTTTATATGCCTCGTCCCTGTCGCTATTGTTTTATATTGTTCAGATAATCATTTTGACGCATTACGCATATCGCTATTGATGTTATTGATCATTTCAAATTGCTTTTTTTATGTGTCTTATGATATATACAAAATTATTAACTTCGAAAAATATTCTAATGATATGCGGGCAATTAATTTACAATTATTGATTTTAGGAATTTTTTCGGTGCTGTTTTTTATTGTAAACATATATTTTATAGCGCTTTGTTCTGCCACGGGCAGCGAAACCATCGTTAATACGAATATACTTAATTATTGTTTACTTGGCGCGATGGCAATACAATCGATTATTTCATTATCTCTGATAACTATATCTGCACAAAGCGAGAATAATTTTTTCGAATCATATAAAAAATATTATTATAATAACTATATGAACGACGTTTGGAATTCAGCCGAATATACGACCTTTGAGAAGGTAAAATATAGTTTATATACATTTATAAAAGGCTTAATCGATTGTGTTTTTTATATATTTCTACTTACTTCTCTGGAATTAATTAATATATTGATATATTTGATCGTATTTTATAATTTTTTCAACGGCTTTTCAAATAATCAAATAATAAATATTCTTAATTTTTTAGTAGTATTAATCCAAATTTTGATAACCATGAAAATTGTTTTATATATATCAAAATATTATAATGAATTCATGGATCGTGTTATGAAAATAAATTTTAACGATAAGAACGAGTAACTGCGATTATAATAATAATATTTGACAAGTAGTTCGATGTCTGGTAGAATTAATAACGGCTTTTGATAATTTGTAAAATAGTGAGATAAAAATGAAACCATTTTTAAAAACATCTACAACTGATTGGCTTTTTTTAATAATATTGTTAATATTTCTAATATTTTTAATTTATCAGCAAAATTTCATCCCGTACTTTCGAAATTTAAGATATATAAATCAAGCTAGACAATCCTGCGAAATACTTGCTAAAGCGATACAAGATCATAATTCGTCTGAAAAAACCGTCATAAAAGATAAAGATTTCAAAGATTTAAAAGGTAAATATTTAAAAGGATTGGATACAATAAAAGATCCCTGGGGGAGGAGATACAGACAAAACACAGATAAACGCATTGTATATTCACCCGGACCCGATGAAATCGAAGGAACAAATGACGACATAATAGTTTATTACTGACAGATTGTAGAAAGTTTTTTGGCTACGATCAAAAATCTATGTGATCTTATTTTCAAACTACCTTCTCTGGAAATTTTATCTTGAATTTGCTTTAATCCGTTAAAATAATTCACTACAGAAAAATTCTCAACTTGCCAGGGTACGGCTTTCAAATAATAAATTACCGCGCCAATGTCTTTGAATTCTGACACCGGATATTCTTCTTGTTGTTCAAGAATAGCGAACCTATTTTGTTTTAATTCCTTCACCGCATAATCCATATTCCAGTGCGCATACTGATATGGTGATTTGTCGCCTAAAAGACGATTCAATTCTCGCTCATTTTCTCCCCCAACTTGTTGAGTGATAAACTTTGCGCCATTTTGCATTACACGTTTGACTTCAGACGCAGAATATGACTCATGTCGATTAATGACTAATTCAATATGGTCGGCCGGCAGCGGTAAGATTTCATCATTATCATCGATCTGAACAACCTTCACACCTAATGGCGTAAGGTGTTTTGTTGCTATTGAAACATTTGGGGGATAAGCCTCAGTGGCATATGTAATTTGAGGTAATGGAGCTAAAGTTGACAAAAATTCTCCGCCACCAGTGCCCATGTCAAGCAAAGAGCCAACATTCCTGGTCTCTTGAAGCACCATGGTCTCATAACTCCACGTCAACTTCTCTTCTTTAATTCTGTCACGGATATATGAAAAGTCCCATCCGGTGAATGGTTTGTCGTATTCGCTTTGGAAATATGCAAGCAATTCAACATCTGTCATAATTGCGCTCCCTTCAAGTTCGGTTAATGTTTTTCTTATTCGATTGTTCCTGATCGTAATTTATTTAGTTTTAGTAATCCTTTTCCAAGTTTTTTCATATTATACCATATTGTATCATATTTTGATAAATTATTATAGATTTTTTCAAAAAAAATGTTAATAAATATGATCATGTGGCCGATTTTGCCATCCGGTTACTGATTTCAGCTCCTGTCTCACTGCCCGTTTCAAAGGCGTGTAATAAACGCATTCATATTTTACATCTTACACAACTGTCCAACTTTCCAGGTCTACCTCTGGTCAAGATCGCCCAGATAAACAAGGCATTGTCTCAGCCCCGACAAGCGCCGGCCTCTCCGGCATAAGAATACAACGCAAGATTACATTTCTTGAAAATACAAATTAAAAATGTTATAATTATAATATGCTAAAAAAATATTTTGGTATATTCATATTATTATATATTTTTTTATCGGTTAGCACAATATATGCGCAAACTTCATTGGCAATGGAATATATTGATGATATTGGTTATATTTATGGCACAAATAAATTAAAAAATTATAAATACGAAATTGACCTTTATGATCAAAAACTCAAACTTAATGCTACTGATGGAAAAATGTATTTTAATCGTGCAAATTCATATATTAACCACCATCTTTCAAATGAACCTCCTATAAATGGCCCTGATTATCGTGCTTTAGCAATCAACGATTATTTGGACGCGATTAAATATGGTTATAAAGAATACGAAGTTTATTTAAATTTAGGAATTACATATTATTTATCCGGTAATTATACCAATGCTATCAATAGTTTAAAGCAAGCCATTTCAATCAATTACTATAACGGTATCGCGCACCTTATATTGGCCTATAGTTACGGAAAATTCAATGACAAAGTAAATTTTATTGAGCACTATACAATTGCATCGGATTTCATCATCGAATTAACTGAAAGTTTTAAGGATAAAATACTTGACGAACAAAAATATTTTTGGAACTTAAATTTTCTAGACAAATGCTTACAATTAAGGCCGTCAGAATTTCATTCCGGATATTATCAAATAGTTTACGACATTTCAATGGAAAAATTTGATTTTATATCATTAATTTTTTATACAACAAAATTTTTTATTTTATATCATGTCGGGATTAATTATTTATATTTAGCACTTTTATTTATTGCATATTTAGTCATAAGAAGAACTATTAAAATAAGACAAATAAAACAATTATGAGCACGTTCGTTTGGTAAATATTTAAAGAACGAATCGTTTAGTTTTTAAAGAGGCAAATATGGACAAACCAATTTCAACTTTATTTATGTTAATATCTGTTGACGGAAAAATTTCAACAGGCAATACAGACGATTTAGATGTCGATAAAGATTTTCCAAAAATAAAAGGAATCAAAGAAGGATTGCATCAATATTACGATATCGAGCAGACAACGGATTTGTATTCGCTTAATTCCGGAAGGGTTCTGGCAAAAGTCGGAGCAAATAAGCCTCAGGAAAATATAGTTAAATTACCAGTTAGTTTTCTGATTATTGATAACAAACCTCATTTAAGCGAAATCGGCGTAGATAAATTCATTAAAAAAAGCAAGAAATTGATTATTATCACAACAAATAAATCTCATCCAGCTTTTAGCCGAAAAAACGAAGATAACCTTGAAATTATATATTATGAAAATAATATTGATTTTGCAGATCTATTCAGAAAACTAAAAGAGGATTATAAGATTGATAATTTAACAATCCAAACGGGCGCTACCTTAAATTCAATTTTTTTGAGGTATAAATTAATCGATAAACTCTCAATTGTTGTCGCTCCCGCATTAATTGGAGGAAATGAAACGCCTTCTTTGATAGGCGGAAAATCTTTATCTTCCATTCATGAATTAAAAGATGTAAAAGCCCTGAAATTGGTTGATGTAATAAAACTAAACGATTCATATTTACATTTGAAGTATGATGTGATTAATGAAACTGTTCTTGATTAATCCACCCCGGATAAATAATCAATGGGATGTTGCAATTTATCTCCCTTTTGATCGTCAATGACTTAAAGAAGAAGAAGAACGCTAACAACCAGGACAGGATGTACGGCGGAATCTAACAAAAAATCATTAATGGAGTATTCGTGAAAATACAGGTCAGCCGCGAAGGCAATGCTTTTGTTTATAAAGTGTCGGATAGTTCGGGCGTTTCTGAGGGCGAACTGAAATCGATGTATTTTGAGCGTGATGAAAATGGCCTCTACAGAAGAATCTATCCGGCCAGTCTGATGTTTGGCCATGACGGGCAATTGCTCGAAACTAATTACAATAACTATCTTCTGGATAAAGAAAAAAATATTCATAAAAACGATAGAAATATCACAGATAATACGATTGAATGGATATGTTCCGTTCATGAAAATAACAAAATAAAATGGTGGCTTGCCGGCAGCGCCGCTTTATATGTCAGGGGAATCGACGTTTTGCCCCATGACATCGATGTAATGACCTATAAGACGGAGATCGCGAAGTTGAAGGAATCGGTTGAAAACTATATTTCTGAACCTTTTCACCACGTCACGAACTGGGTGGTGAAGGGATTTGGAGTTTTATACAGACAATACAGAATTGATTACGCATTTGAGCCTGAAGAATGGGTTGATGGAAATGGATATGTTGATTTCGGGCCGTATGCGCAATCGCATCTGGAAGAAATAAAGTGGAATGATCATACAATATTGGTTCCGCCTCTTGAACTTCATATCAAATCAAATTTGGATAGAGGAAGAATCGATATAGTCAATAAAATAAAGGCTGCAATCTAATTTTTTGTCTGGTCCCGCTCCTGAAGAACCGCAATTTATTATATATCAGACCCGAAGATGGCAAGACACGAATCGATGTTCGCTTCGACGGCGATTCGGTATGGCTCATTCAGGCTTACATTGTCGATCTTTTTCAGACTTCGGCCCAAAATATTTCCATGCACATTAAAGAAATTCGAACTACCTGAAATTTGAACTTGTAAGGAATACTTACAAGTTCAAAACGAAAGCAATAGAAAGGTTAACAGAAATTTAAATTTTTATAGCCTTGAAATGATCCTTAATATTGATTCAATGTTGCGGCGGGCCGGCAGCGGAGCTTATTTGAAACTCGCGCGCTTTTTCCCTTAATTCGCGGTATTTATGGATAAGCTCGTCGCGGCTGAGATTTTCGTCGCCCCATGAGAGCGCCGGAAGGCACGACAGCACGGCGCTTCCCGATTCGAACGCGGATACCGCACGGTCCGCTTTTTTAAGCGTCTCAGGCGTGCAGCTGCGGCCGCCAACGTCGTCGTGTATGTCGAGGATATATGAGCGCAGCGATTCGAGCGAGTATAAATTTTCAAGCGCGGCGGCGGTTTTCAGCCCTTTTTCCCACAGCTCGATAATGCCGCCCTTCCAGCTTATTATTGCCTGATCGGCGCCGTTAGATTTAAGCCAGCCTAATATTCTGTGATAATATTCGACCGCCAGCTCCTTTTCGGCGCGGTACTCTTCAAGCGCGGCTGCGCGGCCTTTTTCGTCTTCGAGATCCATAAGATACTGCATGAAACTTCGCGTTTCGAATCTTTCGACCGGGTGGAAGAGCGGCAGCTCCATTCCGTCGGCGTTATATTCGGCGAGCGGCGAGAAAGGATACATATATCCGAAATCGAAGAGGCGCACGGTTCCGTCGCCCTGCAGCAGGAGATTGCCGGGGCACAGGTCGTATTCGAACAACCCGGCGGTCTGGATATGATACAGAGTGTTGAAAAGATTCGAAATGATATCGCGCGTGTATTTTTTGACGGGCGCGCCTTCGATCCACGGCGAGAATATGATGCCGTGTTTGAGGCTTGCATAAGCGGTGTCGACGACGCCCTTAAACGCCGCGGCGTCTTTCTTTTTGAGAAGCTCGAAGTCGCGCCTGCGCTGGACTTCGTTCAGGAAAGAAGTCTGCCCGTCGACGTTTTTGACGAGAATTTCGGCGCGCTTCTTTTTTAAATTCCAGCGACGGCCGCCGATATTCAGCATGAAAACGCGGGCGGTCAATCCGCCGCTGAAAAACTTTTTGACGCACGCCGAGCCTTCGTCCAATTCGAGCATTTCGGAAAGGCTTATCGGCAGCAGCGAAGCGTCGCCGATTTCGATGTCGTCGCCCGCGGCTGAGAATTCGAGTTGCTTATTTCTTCTGATGTCGGCGTGTCCCATAATGCAGTAAAACAAAAATAAAAATTAAATTCGAATTAAAATTAAGCGTTAAGAATGTTGTAACATGTGATCATGCGTCGCGTCAAGTTATTTTTTTATAAATCAAAAAATACATCGAACAGGTGATAAATTAATTAAATATTTTAAAGAAATGGTAAATTATTATACCGGACAGTAATATTTGGATTCGAATCTATATTTTGCCCGCCAGAAGCGGCTGACAAATTTAAGTTTTTATGATATAATACTCACGGATAAACGAATCAGAAGAGGTATCGATAGATGAATTATCACGGAGTGATCTTCGATTTCAACGGAACGCTATACTGGGATACGCCGCTGCACGACCTGGCGTTCGACATATTCCTTGAAAAGCACTGCATATCGCTTACGGCGGCCGAAAAGAAAGAGAAGATCCACGGCAAGACCAATAACGACATATTCAGAGGCATATTCGAGCGCGAATTGAGCGCTGCCGAAATTCACGAATATACGATGGAAAAGGAAACCACCTATCAGAACATCAGCCGCGAAAGAAATCTTCCGCTGGCTCCGGGCGCCGTCGATTTCATTAAATATCTGCGCGCGCGCGGCGTTAAATATACCATAGCGACATCTTCCGGCGTCGAGAACGTCGATTTTTATTTTTCACATCTTAAACTTCACGAGCTGTTCGAGCGCGAAAAGGTAATATATAACAACGGCATATTGAGGGGAAAACCTCATCCCGACCTGTTTATCGAGGCGTCAAAAACGCTCGGCCTTCCGCCGGATGAGCTCGCCGTATTCGAAGATTCGGTGGCCGGCATCGTCGCCGCCGAAAAAACCGGCATATCGAAGATATTTATCGTCAATTCCAATAACGAAGACTACGGCGCCTGGAGCCATGAGATCATAACCGATTTTAACGAGGTAGACAGGTCGCTGTTTTTTTGATTTTTGTATCTGGAGGAAACCTATGGAACAGTGTCATCTAAAGAGAAAACGGAATGAAATTATCGGCGAAGACGAGAAGAAGGCGCTTATCGCGCGGAGCACCTATATAACCATAGCTTTACGCAAAATATAATCCGAGTTTTGAAGGAGTACGAAATGAGCGATAAAGATAACAATATTCACGATTTTGATGTCGCATTGATTTGCGAATTTTTTTCCGGTATGGAGCGTCAGGGCCCGGGAAGCCCGGAAGCGACCATAAAAGCCTTGAGCTTTATAGATAATATAAACGAAAAATCAAAAATTGCCGATCTTGGCTGCGGCACCGGAGGTCAAACTATAACTCTGGCTCAAAACATTCCGGGTAATATTACAGGCGTAGATTTATTTCCCGGTTTTATCGACAAACTAAACGACAATGCGCGCAAATTGAACCTTCAAAACAGAGTTAAAGGCGTTATAGGTTCGATGGGTGACCTTGATTTTCAATTAAACGAATTAGACCTTATCTGGAGCGAAGGCGCGATATATAATATCGGTTTTGAAAAAGGTCTGAATTACTGGAATAAGTATTTGAAAAAGGGCGGCTATGTCGCCGTTACGGATGCATCATGGTTTACCGAAGAACGGCCTAAAGAAATATTTGATTTCTGGAATGAAGCATATCCCGAAATAGATACCATTGCAAATAAAATCGCTCAAATGCAAAAAGCGGGTTTTGTCGTTACGGCGTCATTCATACTCCCCGAAATTTGCTGGATCGACAATTTTTTCGCTCCGGAATTAAAGGCGCAGAAATTATTTTTGGATAAATACAAAGGCAATAAATCCGCCGAAGAGTTCGTTAAATACGAAAAGCGCGGAGCCGAACTTTATAATAAGTACAAACAATATTACGGATATGCATTTTACATTGGAAAGAAAATATAGAAGACCCGCCGGTATCCGCGCTGAAGGCATATTTTAAACTTGAATTTATCGGCGTATTGTGTTATCATGCTTAGATAATATTTACGATCAGGGTTTGATCAAGAAAATTCTTTACTGGAAGGTTGATTTATGTCTGAAAACGCAAAAATAGATTACACGACATTCGAAGCGACGGTTGAAAGAAGCAGAAAACTAGATGAAGATTTAACGAAAAATCCCGGAAAATACAGGGTATTAACCGGCGACAGGCCGACCGGAAGGCTTCATATCGGACACCTTTTCGGCTCGATACAAAATCGCGTGAGGCTGCAGCATCTGGGAGTGCAGACATTCATAGTTATCGCCGATTATCAGGTTTTAACGGATAGAGACACTTTCGATTCGATATCCGATAACGTCACGCAGCTGGTCATCGATTATATGGCGGCCGGTATCGATCCCGACGGCGGCAAAACGTTCATTTTTCCTCACAGCCATGTGCCTGAATTAAACCAGCTACTGCTGCCATTTTTGACGCTTGTCACCAACGCCGAGCTGGACAGAAACCCTACCGTTAAAGAAGAGATAGCAGCCTCCGGCCAGAAAAAGATCAACGCCGGAATGTACATATATCCGGTCCATCAGGCCGCCGATATCCTTTTCTGCAAAGGAAACGTGGTTCCGGTCGGTAAGGACCAATTACCGCACCTCGAGCTTACCAGAGTTATCGCCCGCAGATTCAACGACCGTTTCGCGGCGAAGAAACCCGTATTTCCGGAGCCTCAGCCTTTACTTAGCCGGTCGCCTCTTATTATGGGGCTCGACGGCTCACAGAAGATGAGCAAGAGCAGGAACAACGCGATCATGCTCAGCGCCACCGAAGACGAAACGGCTAATTTAATAAAAAAAGCCAAGACGGACGCTGACCGGCTCATTGAATACGCTCCGCAGAAAAGGCCTGAAATTGCGAATTTATTGCTTATCGCTTCTCTGTGCCTCGGCAGGGCGCCGGAGGAAATCGCCAGTGAAATCGGGAACGGCGGCGCAGGTATGCTGAAAAAGACGCTGACCGAATCGATCAATGAATATTTGAGGCCTATGCGGAAGAAAAGGCTCGAGCTGGAATCGAATATGGATTACATCCGCCAGGTCATAAAAAACGGCGTGCAAAAAGCGAGACAGATCGGTTCGGAAACTCTCGAAGAAGTCAGAGAAGTCATGAATATGAAAATATAATCGTGGTTCCGAATTAATAATTGTGTTAAAATTTAACCCCGTTTTGAAATTTATCAACGATAATTTAGATACGGAATTCAATTTACCTATAACTGGAAACAATTTGGGATTTACTCGAAAAAAGAAAATGCATATATATCAAAAAGTCGATATTTTAGTATTCGATGAGGCCTCCGCGCATTCTGAATAGCGTCCTGAATGATCCTTTATGAACTCGACTATCTCGTCCATGGCCTCGCTCGCTTCCGGAAACATCGGCGCCAGAAGCGGGTAACAGTGAACCATTCCCTCGCCGGACCTGAACTTTATGTCCGCTCCGGCAGCCTTCGCCTTTAAATAAAAGTTCTTCCCGTCGTCGTAAAGCTCGTCGTCGGTGCCCGAATTGATCAATATGGGCGGCAGGCCTGAAAGATCGCCGTAGAGCGGCGAAATGAGCGGGTTGGACGGATCCGAGGTTCCGGCATAATACTTGCCGAACACTATCCATGAGTTCAGCGGCGCCAGCGATACTTTGTTTTTGGTCCTGTACGATTCGCCTTCGCATTTGAGGTCGGTCCACGGCGATATGGCCACGGCCGCGGCTGGAAGGGGCAATCCATTCTTTTTAAGCGCGAGAAGAAGCGCCAGCGTCAGGCCGCCGCCGGCCGATTCTCCGGCTATTATAACGTCGGCGGGCGAATATTTCGAGGCGGTGAGCGCGCGGTACACTGCGACGGAATCGTCGACGGCGGCCGGAAACGGATGCTCGGGCGCAAGCCTGTACTCGTATGTCAGCGCCGTACAGCCGCATCTGGCGGCGAAGCTGGCGACGAATCCCCGGTGGTCGGCGCAAGAACCGGACACATAACCGCCGCCGTGAACGTACATTATGATTTTATCGGCCGGCGCGCCGGCCGGGATGAGCCATTCGGCTCTGACTCCGCCTGTATCGCAGTTTATGACCGATACCCCGTCAGGAATTTTGCCGTATTTGGCGGCTCCTTCCTCACATTCGCGCCTGAAATCGGCAATGGACGAATTGAAGTCGAAAACGGGTTTTTTCAGCTTCAACCTGAGCAGGTGGCGGTTGCGCAGTATGAAATTGATGATCCTGCTTTTAATGCTCTGCATGGGTTTAACTCCTTTGCGCTTCTATGCCGCGCGCGAACACGCCGGCGTATTCTTTTACGGTTGCGGCTATGCGGAATTTTTTGCCGGAATTATAAAACGCCTTGGCTATCTCGATGAAGGTGAACTCGAAAAGATCTTTGACGAACCCGTCCGCAATATCGACGCCGATGTCGCCGTCTATTTTGCCAAGCCTCACGACTTCTTCGGCCAGAAGGCCTATTCCGCTTTCGTTGCCTTCGGGTTTGTTGAAGGACATTATATTTTTTATCCTGTAGATTATGAACACTTCGAAGAGGTCCTTCTGCCGCATTACGCCCCGCATCAGCTCGTTGAATATATGCGCAGCCCTTGCCCCGGTGCCTTTTAATTCCCTGAAGCGCATTATTCTTTCGTAATGTTTAATGGTGAACGAGTTCTTTATAAATTCGGCCACAATCTCTTCCTTCGACGGAAAGTGATTGTAAAGCGTGCCTTTGGCGATATCGACCGCGCAAGCGATCTCGTCCATCGTAACGCCGTGGAACGATCTTTCATTGAACATGCCGATCGCCGTTTCGACGATTCTTTTACGGAGCTCGGCCTTTTTTCTTTCGCTCCTGGAGAGTGCTTTGTCTTTAATTTCCATTTACGCCGCCTCGCCGGGCAAAAATAATATACCCGGTATAATTTTAAACTAAGTATAAAATTGAACTGAGTATAATATATCATAATTTAGAACTTTAGTCAATAAATTAATTTGCCGTTCTTGCGAAAAACGGTGAAATGTGATAAAGTATACCGATAACTTAGCGGCGCTTGATCGGAAATGATCTGAAAAGACGCTGAAAAGTTAAAAACAGGTTTTATTATTTATTAAAAATTTCATGAGGCCGTATGGAAAATAATTCAAGCTGGATATGGGGTATAATTTATTATAATTCCGCTGATGAAAGGCTCTTCGTTCCAAAGAAAATAGGGATCGGCATCACGCTGAACTTCGCCCATCCCCGGGCGCTTACTTTCGCGCCATTTTTTTTGATTTTTATATCGATGCTGGTGATACTTCTTGTTATGATACATTCCGGGAGTCTTGACGCTTCTTCCCTGAACGCCGAGCTGATATTGATATTTCCGGCGGTTTCCGCGCTTCTGCTGCTGGTTCCCGCTTTGATCTCAAAATTTGCGAGGGGCGCAGGCATCGATATCGCGCTCGCCGGATGGGGCGGCATGATATTTATCGTTGCGATGTCCCTGCAGCGGCTGCTGGTGATACCGTATTTGAATTTTAGAGGCGGCCTTTCGGCGGCGACGGCCGCAGCGGACATAATTATATTGAGCCTGTTCGCGGCGCTTGCGCAGGAGATGGTCCGATATATGATCTCCGATAAGATCATACGCCAGAAACCGTTCGAGGAAACGCCGCGCGCTTCGGCCGCGCTGTCGCTTGGCCTTGGATTTGCCGCTGTAGAGATAATGGTGCTCTCACTTAAAAACATTATGGTTTGTTCGGCGGCCGCGTCCGGAGACACTAACGTATGGCTCGGCGTCATGGAGCGCTTCTCCGCTTCGCTGGTCCACGTTTCGTTTTCGGTTTTCATAATATGCGGCATTTTTACGGGCAGGCTCCGATTCTGGCTCGGGCTTTCGATCGCGCTGCACTGGCTGGTCGATTTCTTCGCCGGCGCGTTTTCTTCCGGACTCATAAAGATCGATCCGTATCATTTCGAATTCGCGCTGCTGGCATTTTCGGCCGTGTTGTTCGCATCGGCGCTCGGGCGGATGGACCCGCTCGCGGACGGCGGTCAAAAAACCTCGCCAGACGAAGAATCTTTATAGTGTTTATCGCTGATTAATTAAAAATTATGGAGTGAAGTTTGTGGATTTGATCTTCTTATACGGTCCTCCGGCCGCCGGAAAATTGACGGTTGCGAAGGCGCTGTCTGAATTAAGCGGATATAAGGTATTTCACAACCAGTTATCCATCGATCTGGCGCTTGAATTGTTCGAATTTGATACTGAAGAATTTAAAGATTTATCGGAGACTATCAGAAGTAAGGTGTTTGAAATATCGGCGCGCAAAAAAGAAGGTAAATTGATTTTTACGTTTTGCTACGCCCATCCGATGGACCTGCCATATGTTAATAATATTATCGGCCAGTTTGAAAAATGCGGCGGCAAGGTATATCTTTATCAGATCATCTGCGGCAAAGACATATTGTTAAAAAGGGTAACTGAACCTTCAAGAAATGAATACAAAAAGATCCATTCGGTGGAAAAACTTGACCAGATCATTTCAAAATATGATTTAGTTACCCCTGTGCCTGACAAAGGTTCAGTTCTGATCGATACAGGCGTAAAATCGCCGGAAGAATCAGCTCGATTTATTTTTGAAGATATTAAAAGAAAAACCGCGTTCAACGATTGATTAGCAGTAACAAATATGATATGCAGCGCGCCCTGTCGTGAACGTTGAAATACTTATTTTTTATGCGGGCAGGGAGGCAGCATGGCTGCCGTCGCGCCTCGCGCAAATACGCTCGCGCAAATACGCTCGCAATTCCCGTTCTTATTCCCGATTTTTCGATCACCGCGCGGACCCTCGCAGTAATGTCGTAAAGCCCTTCGTGTGAATCGGTCCTGATCTTCAGAATTTCCTGGAATGTCATTGCGCCTCCGGTTACTTCAATTTATGTTGGCGATAATGGCGGGTAACATCATCACACCGCCATATTATACCATAATTTCAGGATTTTTCAATGCCGTCCGGCCGATATTAATTTCAACGGCTTGATTTAATTATATTAGTTTGATAAAATAAAATAAAAAATTCATAACAAGGAAGTGCGGCATGCGTCCTGTAATAATTCACGATAAAGAAACTATCGAACGCTATCTTCGCGGAAACGAAGCGCTTAACGTGTATTGCATAGGCGATCTCGACGATTTTTTCAGGCCGTTCACGATATGGTACGGGCTTAAAGATGCCGCCGGAAGGCTTCGTGCGCTTTCGATGCTCTACGCCGGCTGCGAGGTTCCCGCGCTTATGGCTTACCGCGCATACGAAGACGGCGCGCTCGCCGAACTTATTTCCGGAATTTCAGGGTTTCTGCCGGCGAATTTTTACGCGCATCTGTGCGGGCCTTCGGAGGCCGCGCTCGCAGAGCGTTTCGAACTGGAAGCTCACGGCAGGCATCTTAAAATGTATTTGAAGGACGCGTCGAAGATCCCGCCGGACGGTGATGAGCCCGCGGTGAGAAATCTGGGTACGCACGATCTCGAAGCGCTGGTTAAATTGTATAAAAACAGTTACCCCGGCAATTGGTTCGATCCGGTAACGCTGGCTACGGGTCAATATTTCGGTATTTTCGAGGGAGCGGAACTGATCTGCGCCGCCGGCGTGCATGTGTTCTCGCCCGCGTACGGCGCGGCCGCGCTCGGAAATATCACGACTGATCCGCAATATCGCGGAAAAGGCCTGGCGGCGAAGGTTACGGCCGCGCTTTGCCGGTCGCTTATGAAAAAAGTTCGTCTGATAGGGCTTAACGTAGATTCCGGAAACGCACCCGCGATCAGATGCTATGAAAAGCTCGGATTTGTCGTAGTCGGCGAATACGGCGAATTCATGGCGCGCTCGCATTCACAGATCAATTTTTAATAGCCGACAAAAAACTGTGGAAATAAGAAAAATCAAAATTTACCGTCGAAAGTAGAAGAATCCACAGTAATGCGGATGCCGTTAATTTAGCGAAACTCGAATCCGGCAATTTTACGCTTGCGGGCTTATTGAGCTTGAATAATGAAACGGCGAGATCGTCAAAATCTTTATCGCTGAAAAAGATGGCCAGTATTTTATATTCAAGGCGCTTGTATTCTTCTATGTAACCCGACACGAAAAAGAATGAAAGCGGAAAATAAATGACTATCAGGCTTTCCCTTGAAAATTCAACCAGATTAAAATACGACACGATGCCGTTGAGAAAGACGAGCGCCGTAAAAACGATCGTTAAAAGCATCAGATTAGCGTGTATGATAAAGCTGGTGGCCGTGAAAAACGAAGTAGCTATGAATCCGAAAAATATCGCGTTAGACATCGTGAGCTCTGGATTATACATCTTTACGACGCCGGAAAATATCAATAAATATATTATAGCCATCATATACATGAATTTATCCGATTTAAATGAAACTATGATAGAGGCGTCGTCGCCGTGTTTTAAAAAGCTGATCGCCGCGCCGAGTAAAAATCCGAGACATTTATTTAAAGTGAATAAATCCATTTTTGAATAAACCTTTCTTTTCATTTTTTAAATTTTAGTCAGCCGAACTTCTATAAAAATCAGGAGTATTTTACAGCTATTGTAATATACGATGATATCCGCCGTCAAGTATTTTTTGATTTTTTAATTTCCAATTTTCCAATTTTTCTTGACAGTGAAGTTTTTTTTGTGTAGTATGATATAAAAACGGACAAGGAGAATTTATGGACTTT
>CAYTCW010000061.1:0-26137 GCA_964436235.1 uncultured bacterium | reverse complement strand
ACAAAATTTAATAAATATCAATAAAAATCTTGAAAATATATATGAAATGTGTTAAAATAAAATGCTTGATAATGTATGTTAAAATTAAATGTCGGTTATTGTTTGGTATTTCGTATAATAAATAAATGTAGTTAGGAGAGTTAAAATGTCACAAGTAAGTTCAACTAAGGTATTAAATGTTTCTCAGATCGATAAAGATAAGGTGCTTCTCGAAATAGAGATAGCTCCTGAAAAAGTTAAAAAAGCTATAGAAAGCGCTTACCGCGAAGTCGCGCGCAACGTTAAAATTCCGGGATTTCGTCCGGGCAAAGCGCCGCGCAGCATAATAGAAATGCGTTTTGGAAAAGAGTATTTTTATGAAGAGGCTCAGAAAGAGCTATTGACTCCGGCTTATATAGAGGTTCTCAACACTCAGAATATCAGGCCGATCGGTTCTGAGTTAAAAGATGTTTTTATTGAAGAGGGCAAGCCGCTCGTATTTAAAATCGAAGTTCAGAAAGAGCCTATTTTCGATATCAAAGATTATACGGGCATACCTTTAACTGGCGGTCCTATCGCCGTCGAAGAATCTGAAGTCGATTCTAAAATCGAAGATTTAAGAAACCGTCATGCTAAGCTCGAAATCGTAACGGGCCGTCCGGCCGCTATGGGCGATTTTGTAATTATTGACTATCAGGGCTATATCAACGAAGAAAAATCAGAAGGCATTAAAGGCGGCGACGTGATGTTCGAGCTCGGTTCGAAAAAGGCCATCACGGGCTTTGAAGAAGGTATAGCCGGAATGTCGATAGGCGAAGAAAAAGATTTATTCCTTAAATTCCCCGACGATTATCATAGCAAGGATTACGCCGGAAAAGAGGTCCGTTTTCATATTAAATTGAAAGAGATCAAGTTCAGGCAGCTTCCGGAAGCCAACGACGACCTGGCTAAAATGCTTGGCGAATTCAACACGCTTGCCGATTTGAAAGACGACATCCGCAAAAAAATCGTCGAATCGAAAACTCAGCATCAAAAAGGCCATTAC
Source organism: uncultured bacterium (assembly GCA_964436235.1). Lineage (GTDB taxonomy): Bacteria > Muiribacteriota > UBA9980 > UBA9980 > UBA9980 > UBA9980. Next base: position 25,113 of record CAYTCW010000061.1, on the reverse strand, counting down.
AGAGAGCAGATATGCAAGTTCCTCCTCGAAAAGAACCCGCAGGTTGACGCTCCCGAAGCTATGGTCGATAAAGAACTCGACAGAATAATTAAAAATTACGAGATCGAATTCATGTACAGAAGGATGAATTTTGAACATTACTTACAGGCGACCGGGCAGACCGTGGCCGATTTCAGAAATCGCCACACGGAAGATGCCGCTCGCAACGTTAAGATAACTAATATATTATCTTCAATAGGCGAGCACGAAAAAATAAGCGCCACTGAAGAAGAAATAAAAGAACGCCTTGAAAAGTTAGCTCTTTCAGTGGGCAAAACTTATTCCGAAATATTAAAGCACGTCGAAGAGCATGGCGAGCTCGTTTATATGCGTGAAGAAATCGTCCATCAGAAAGTTTATGAGGTTATCATATCAAAAGCCGATATCACCATAGACCCGAATTATAAATGCACGCATGAACACGATGCGCACGGCCATGAAGGCCACGATCACGAAGACGGCTGCTGCGATGACGGCGATGACAACGAATATGAATGCGGCGACGGCTGTGAAAACCCCGAGCACTCTCACGCGCGCAATAATTAGTAATTTATCCGCGTAATCGGTCAAATTGGCCTGATATAACGCGATTAAATAAAATTAAAATTAAACCGATAAGATAATATTGAAGTCTTAATAATTTATGAATTACGAAGGGGGAACCACACGGTGTTAGTTCCAATGGTAATCGAAACCTCGTCGCGGGGCGAGCGTGCTTATGATATTTATTCGAGGCTCTTAAAAGACAGGATAATATTTATAGGTTCGGACATCGAAGATTATAGCGCAAATTTAATAATAGCGCAGATGCTTTTTTTAGAGGCTGAAGATCCCGATAAGGATATAAATGTTTATATAAACAGCCCAGGCGGAGTTGTCACATCCGGGTTAGCCATTTACGACACCATCAATGTTATCAGGCCGGCGGTTTCGACTATATGCTGCGGCCAGGCGGCGTCGATGGGCGCGGTTTTACTCGCCGCCGGAACCAAGGGCAAGAGGCTCGCCTTAACCAACGCTCGCGTTATGATACATCAGCCTTTAGGTGGCGCGCACGGTCAGGCGACCGATATCGAAATACAGGCAAAAGAGATACTTGGCATTAAAGAAAAATTAAACAGAATATTAGCCAGCCATACGGGGCAGCCCTATGAAACTATCTGTCAGGATACCGAGCGCGACAATTTTATGTCCGCGTCCAGAGCTTTAGAATACGGTTTGATCGATAGAATTTTAGAGCCGCGCCCTAAGAAAACCGCTGAGGAGGTATAAACTTATATGGTATTCGGCCCGAATAAAGCATCACTTAAAGCATGTTCTTTTTGTAACAAGACGCAGAATTTAGTCAGAAAATTAATAGAGGGTCCAAACGTTTATATTTGCGACGAGTGCGTCAGGTTGTGTAACAATATAATTTTAGAGCCCGAAGAAGACTCTAATTCACAGCGCGAGCGCGACGGTATTATCAAGCCGCGTGAGATTCACGTGGCGCTCGACCAGTATATCGTCGGGCAGAAAGAACCTAAAAAAACGCTTTCCGTGGCGGTTTATAACCACTATAAGCGCATCAGGAACCGCGCTTATCATAACGACGACATCGAGATACAGAAAAGCAATATTTTGCTCATAGGCCCGACCGGAACCGGTAAAACGCTTTTAGCGCAAACGCTGGCTAAAATTCTCGACGTTCCTTTCGCCATAGCGGACGCGACGACTCTTACCGAGGCCGGCTATGTAGGCGAAGACGTAGAAAATATTCTTCTGCGTCTGATACAAAACGCCGATTACGATATACAGAAGGCCCAGCAGGGAATAGTTTACGTTGACGAAATCGATAAAATAGCCAGAAAATCCGAAAACGTTTCCATTACGCGCGACGTATCGGGTGAAGGCGTCCAGCAGGCTCTTTTAAAGATACTCGAAGGAACGGTAGCTAACGTTCCGCCTTACGGCGGTCGCAAACACCCTAACCAGGACCTTATTCAAATCGATACTTCGAATATATTGTTTATATGCGGCGGCGCATTCGACGGCTTAGACAAACTTATCGAATCGCGTATGTCAACGAAGGTAATGGGTTTCGGCGCCGAAATAAAGGCCCGTTCGCAGCGCGACGTAGGCCGTCTTCTTTCAGGCGTTCTTCCCGAAGATTTGCTCAAATTCGGTTTGATCCCCGAATTTATAGGCCGTCTTCCGGTGCTTGCCACCTTCCATCAGCTTGACGAAAGTGCGTTGACCGATATACTTACGAGGCCGAAAAACGCTATCTGCAAGCAGTATCAAAAACTTATGAGGATGGAGGGCGTCGATCTTCAGTTCACCGACGACGCGCTTAATTCCATAGCTTCGGAGGCTCTCAAACGCCAGACCGGAGCGCGCGGGCTCCGCTCGATAATCGAAAATTTAATGCTCGATGTTATGTATAACATACCTTCGAGCGAGAATAAAATTAAAAAAGTTATAATAAATAGAAATGTAGTCGAAAAAAAGGGCGTACCTCTTAAATTCGGCGAAAACGAAGAACCGCGCGAATACGCATAAAACCATAAACGCTTTACATAAATAAACGCCCCGTCGAGGGGCGTTTTTGATAAAGGTGCGCAAATAAATTTGACGGAGTGTATAAATGTCCGAGCTTATAATAACAGATGAAAACGGCAAACGAAATTTTAAAATAGATCGTGAAGAATTATTTTTAGGCCGCAGCGATGAATGCGCCGTTGTTTTAAAGGCGCAGGCGGTGTCGAGAAAGCACAGCCGCATATTTAAAGAAGGTCCGTTTTATTGCGTAGAGGACCTGAATTCGACCAACGGCACTTTCGTAAACGGCATAAAAATTAATGAAAAAACGGCGCTCGCTCATCGCGATACGATCGGAGCGGGTTCGGCGCGCATAGATTTTTACGACGCGGAAGGCGCGATGCTCGAAGATACCGCTATCAGGCTCGCGGGAGATTTTCACAATGGGCCGTGTGGAAGCTGCGCCGATTTGAAATCAGCAGTAGATAAGATTTTTAGCGGCATATCATTAGTTGGCGAAAAACTCGAAGTTTTAAATAATAAAATCCCGGATACCACTTCAGGCACTAAGGCCCTCAAAAATACTCTTAATATAATTTCGGAGGATATAAGGGCCATTATCGAAAATAATGATATATACGGTTTAATAAGCGCGGCTGCTGAAGATAAAACGCCTCCCGCCGGCGGTCCGGCCGCTTCTGATAAGCCTTTAGATACTGCGGACGGGCAGGCGCCTCAGCATGACGCCGGAATTTCTTCCCCGTCTTTAAAAAACGATTCGGGAAAGCAATATCTGCGCGTTCTCGAGCAGATAAACGACATAATACTCAAGGTAGAGGACTATAAAAAGGCTTCTAAGTTCATTTTAAGTGTCGCGATGAAGATCGTAGATACAAACCGCGGCTTTATCGTCGTAAAAGATCCTACCATAGGCTCCATAATGCCTTTCGTATCGGAAATATCGTCGAATGAATTCGCCGAAAGTTCGCCATCGATGCTCGTGGCAAAGTACGCCATCGATAAATCGGAAACTATCATAGTAGCCGATCCGATGCTTGACGAGCGGTTTATGGGGATGTCGGAGAGCATCGTGAGCGGAATTATAAAATCGGTGATATGCCTGCCGTTAATCAAAAATGGAGTATGCCTGGGCGCGATTTATATGGATAATACGATGCATAAAAAGAATTTCAGCGCTGGCGACAGGGAATTTATAGAAGCGCTCGGCGTAAAAATTTCCGCTTTGCTCGAAAAAAGCGGCTTATTCGGCGATCTTATCGATGAATACGAGCGCGTCGGCGAAAAAGAAGTCAGAATAGCCGCTTATCTTGAAGAATTCAAAACGATAGGGCCTAAACTATTAATTGAAGGCGTTATCAATGAAGCCGATGCCGAAAAGATAGTTAATATAATTAAACTTGAAGCTAAAAGCCCGGTTTTATGTATTATTGACGGCGGAATCGCTTCTTTGAAATCGTTAGAACCGGTTTTTATAAAAAACGGCGCTGAGCGCGTTAATTTAAACGAGCGCCGCGTTACGGCTTCGCTTGCCTCCGCCGTTCCTATCGATTACGCCCGGGCCCGCGCCGCGCTTGTTTTTGAGCGCACCATGAAAAAAGAAATTATGGTTGCGATGGCCGATCCCTTTGATAGATTTACGATAGATGAAATAGAAAAATACAGCGGCTGTAAAGCGGAGGTTTTTTATTGCGAGAAGGATGAGATAATTAAAATATTGAATCAGTTTGAATAAAACTATTTTATTTTGAGCAGGCCGCATAAAATTTAAATTTAATGCCGGCGGCGTTTTTTTTTTCGCCGCCGGCAAGCGTTTATTTACAAAGTTATGCTTTATATTATTTTTGTCTTATGGTGTATTTAGGGCCGTAAGAATGAGGATGGTAAGACATTTTAACTCTTCTCAAGTTGTCGAAGCCGAGATCGTCGCCTACATTGATAAATTCGCATCCGCTGAATTCACGGCTGCAAAATTCCCTGAATAAATACTGAGAAATGCCGAAATATTGAAAATTGGTTTTTTCTATTAAAATCGAAGCGGTATTATCGTTGATTTCTTCGCCGAAAGTAACGCCTTCCACGCGTCCGTTAATTAATATGAGGGCGCCTTTCAGCTCGAGTTCATCGCAGCGGTCCAATACTCTGATAATAGCGTTTCTTTCGAGTTCTATAAGCTCGACGAAATGGTCTAATTCGTGCGCGCTTAAAGGCGATATAGAAGTGAGGCGCAGATTGGCCCAGCGGTAAATTAAATCTACGGTCGCTTCACGGTAGGCGAATGAATAAGGGATATATTCGAACCCGAAATTTTTAGTAAAATAATTAATTTCGTTTCTTTTGGTTTTATACTTATTGCCTTTCAGTTCGATAAGTTCGCTTGTTAAATATATGTAGTCAGGATTTTGTCTTTCGACCTGATAAGCGTTAAAATCGAGTTCGTCGAGGTAAGCGGCGTAAGCGTAATCGACCTTCGAGCTTCGTGTGTCGCGGTTACAGCGATTCATTATTTTAAAGCATTCTTCGAGAGTTTCTGAAGGCGCGTTACTTCCTAAAGGCGGAAGAAGCATGGTAAGCGATTCGTTGTTATATATGAACAGGCATAAATTGCCGTTTACTTTTTTTATAAAGCCGTCGGCGTTTTCAAACCACATGAAATTATTGGCGAAAGTATAATCGGAAAGATTAATATTTAATTGTTTTATATGATCGTCAAAAATACTCTTATGTGAAATATCCACTCTTTGCAGTCCTGAATTGATTAACGATTCCAGCGGTGCTAAAATACAAACCACTTCCCCAAACTATAATTTATTTTTTTATTTTGTTGAGCGTTTCCGCAGCATCCTACTATAAAGCGATATTTTACGGATAAAAAAACAGATCAAGCGGTAATAAAAAAATACCGCTTGATCTGGCCGATCAAATTAAATCGTTCGGTTATATTCAGTTTTTTTGATATTGTGTATAATTATTATTTTACACATACGCAGGAGGACAGGAGAACCTGCCGCTCCGTTAAAGTTCGCCTTCTTTACAGCCGTTTAAAAGCGGCTTGCTACTCTTTTTCTTCTTTAGCTGCTTTACCTTTAGCGATCACTTCGGGTTCGGCGGCTCCTGGAGCTGCCGCGCCTTCAGCGCCCGGCGTTTCTTCTTCGGTGCGCGGAGCAGAAACGGTTACGAGCACGTCGTGCGGGTCGGAAATTACGTGTATTTCCGCTGCGACTTTTATATCGGATATACGGACTGAATGGTGCAGATCAAGAGAGGTAACGTCGATGGAAAAATGGTCTGGAATGTGAATAGGCAGACATTCGACTTCTATCTGGTCTTTGATATGCGTTAAAACTCCGCCTTTTTTCAAACCGATCGGAGTGCCGTGAGAGGCGACGGGAACCATGGTCCTGATTTTTTTATGTTCGTCGAATTCATAAAAATCGACATGGGTGACTCTGAGTTTTATCGGGTCGTACTGAATGTCTTTGATCAGAGTGTTTTTAACGATGTCTTTTGCGCCGTCGTTAAAGTTGACCGAATAAATGGCTCTCTTCATGTTTTTTCTGTATATGTTTTCGAAATCTAATTTAGTCAAAGTAAGCATGGTGCTTTCTTTGTCCCGTCCGTACAATATTGCCGGTATTCTGCCTTTGGTTTTTAACTTGTTAGTAGCCGATGTGCCGGCGGATTTTCTGACTTCCGCGCTGATTGTAACCTGTTTCATGGTAAAAATCTCTCCTCTTTTTCGTTATTTTATTTAAAATTATGGCCTTATTTTACCATGTTTACATAGTTTTTGTCAAGTATTTTTAAAATATTTTTTTAAAATTTTCACGCGGCCCTGTTAAAATTGATAATGAATACGCTGCCTTCGTTTAATTTGCTCCGGCAGTTGAGCGAGCCGTTATGCTGAGAGATTATCGCCTGGCAGATCGAAAGGCCGAGTCCGCTGGCGCCGGATTGCTGTCTGGTGGTAAAAAATGGTTCGAAAATGTTATTGACTACTTCTTCGTCCATGCCGCATCCGTTATCTTCTATGGTACAAAAAACTAAAGTTTTACTGAGACCGATCGACACTTTTATGAGGCCGTTCTTCCCCGGTGGTATTGAATTGACGGCGTTAGTAAGAATATTTATAAGGGCCTGTTCGAGCTGCGATTCGTTTCCGGTAATTTCGACTTTTTCATTGCACCGGTTGAAGAGTATATCGATATTTTTTAATTTCGTGTTGCGCCGGCACCATTCGATGGAATTAGCCGCTACGGAGTTTAAATCGAGTTTATTGTGGCCGGCCGGAACTACTTTGGCAAAGTTAAGGGTATTTAAAATTGTGGCGTGTATATTCGCCGAAGCGTTTTCTATAAGCGTTAAATTTTTTTCGGCCTCGCCGTTATTTAAGGCCGCGCAAATCTGCCGCAGGCAATCTTTTGCAAGATTTATAACGGTAAGCGGATTTTTAATTTCGTGGACTATTTCAGATATTATTTTTCCGAGAAATATCATTTTTTCGTTCTGGAGAAGCTGGCGTTCGAGTAATTTTTTATGCGTGATATTGCTGGCTATTATTACTAAGGCCTGAAGCGTGTTTTCTTTCTGGCCGGTGTTTTTTATAGTGAAGGCCGAAAAGTTAGTCAGAATTTTACGGCCGTCCGCGCAGCGGAGGTAAACGTCGCGGTTGTATATATTAACGCCTCTCATAAGTTCGGCGGTTATATTTTGATAATCGCCGTCACAGAAGAAAGGCGCAGGAGTTCTGGCCACGGCGTTAATGGCGGCGACCTGAAGGTTATTTTCCGCGCCGGAATTAAATATCAAGATTTTCTGGTTAGCGTCGAGGATTATTATTATTTCGGAGGAGCTTCTTATTACGTTATATAAAAAATTTCTGTTTTCGGCGAGTTCGTTATGGGTTTTTAAGAGGGCCTCGTAATTTAAAAGCAGTTTTTCATTGGTTTGCCGGATGCGCTTCTGGGATTCGATGCTTATATTTTTGAGGAAGCGGAAAGCGGCATAGGAATAACGGTGGGAAAACCTTTTGAAGCGTTCTTCGTCGAGGCTGATAAGTATCGATTTTGCGGCTGATACGGCGTTGGCGCTACGGACGCTGTTGTCTAAAAAAGACATTTCACCGAAAAATTCCGATTCGCCGAGGCGTGTAATTTCGTACTCGGCGCCGTTTTCGGTAGTTTTACATATTTTTACCGTTCCGGATATGATCATGTAGATGGAGGTGCCGAAATCGTTTTCGCGGAATATTACCTCGTTTTCTTCCGTTTCGTGGAATAAAGCGAATTCGAGCAGCTCTTTGATCTCGGATTCGCTGAGGCTCGATAAAATATTGTTTTGCCGTATTTTAGGTATGTAAAGGTCTATCTTGTTCAAAACCAACCTCTTTATCGTAAAATATTCGATTACACAAAATAAGCGTGAAGACGACCAGGGCGGCGGCCGAATATAAACTTCGCCATAAAAATCAGCCGCTTTAATCTTAGTTTACTTTATTTTCATCAAAATTTCAAGGCTTTTTTAATTGTAATTTTTATTTTACTGAAAAATAAAACCGAAAAAATTAAATCTTGCATTGACGGCTTAATTATGATAAAATTATTGCATTCGCCAAATCAGGCCGGCGCGGGTTTCCGTCGTTTTTTCCAGAGCTTCGGTCCGCGTGCCTTGTAGAAATTCGCTTTTTAATTTTGAAGTTATTAAAGTCAATTTGAACAAAAATATTTTATCGGGAGAGAGTTTTATAATTATGTCCACTAAAGCATTTACGAGTTTAAAAAACAAATTCATCGTCCTTACCATAACGGCTTGTTTTATTTTTCTTTCCTTTAATTTTTCCGCGGCGGCTACGCTTTCCTATAGCGATATTCCGGGTATCGCGTCTTATTTCTTTTATACGCACGTTAACCAACGCGAGTTCAGCGAAGAGCTTTATATGAGAACCGTTAAAAATTTTATGAAGATATTAGACCCGACAAAAATTTTTATGCTTGCCGGCGACGTTGAAAATTTCGAACAGGAAGCTCGCGAAGGCGCGAAAAAATTTATGGCCGACTTTAAATCCGGCGATATGTCGTTTTTTGTTAAAATTCATAATTTCTTCAATAAGCGCTTAGCTGAAAGAAAAATTGAAATCGATGCATTAATAACCGAAGATTTCAAGCCGCTGCCGGCGAGCGAAACGGAAGGGCTCGATTCGCCCGAGGCTCAGTTATGCAAAACTACGGCGGAGCTCGAATTAAGAATAAAAAAAATATTGAGCTTGCAGTATGAAGGTTTGAAGTCGGCTAAAAAAGACGCAAAAGAAATAGTTAAAAAATTGAAAACCCGTTATAAAGAAGCTTATGCGCATTACGATAAATTCGACGAGGTTAAAATAGCCGATTACATACTTAAAAGTTTCGCCACGGCACTCGATCCGCATTCGCTTTATTTCAACCCCGAAGAAATAGAAAGCTTCAATATTTCATTCAAGCTGTCGCTCGAAGGCATAGGGGCTACTTTAAAAAGCGAAGACGGTTATACGATTGTAGATTCCTTAGTCACCGGCGGGCCGGCCGAAAAAAGCAGGCAGATCAAACCTAACGATAAAATAATAGCCGTGGGACAGCAAAACGGCGACATGCTCGATATAATAGGAATGGACCTTAATAAAGTTGTCCAGAAAATACGCGGGCCTAAAGGCACTAAAGTTCGCCTCAGCATCCTGCGCGAGCCCAAAAGTAAGCCTGCCGAGCAATTTTTAATAACTATCGTCCGCGATAAAATAAAGCTCGTCGATCAGGCCGTCAAACGCGAATTAACCGAAATCGACGGAAAAAAATACGGCGTTATTAAAGTGCCCTCTTTTTATGAAGATATGGAAGGCGTCCGCAAGCACCAGGAAGGCGCCGCATCGTGTTCTAACGACGTAAAGCGCGCATTGCAATATTTCGATACTACCGGCGAAGTCGAAGGCGTAGTCCTTGATCTAAGAAGCGATACGGGCGGTTCGCTCAACGAAGCCGTTAAAATGGCCGGCCTTTTCATAAAGCGCGGCGTCGTGGTTATGGTCAAAGATTCTTACAATAACGTTCAGGAGCTTGCCGATCAGGACCCGCAGCGTTATTACGACGGCCCGATAGTCGTTCTTGTAAATAAATTGTCGGCTTCCGCTTCGGAAATCGTCGCCGGCGCGCTCAAAGATTACGGCATAGCCGTAGTAGCCGGCGATTCTTCGACTTACGGCAAAGGCAGCGTTCAAACTATGATAAATCTTCCCAACGATCTCGGCGCTATAAAAGTTACCAACGCTCTGTATTACACCGCGGGAGGGGCTTCCACTCAGAAAAAAGGCGTCGCGGTGGATATAGTTATTCCGAGTGCGACAGAAGAGTTTAAATCAGGCGAAGCTACGGCCGATTACGCTCTCGATTGGAGCGTTATAAGTTCGGCGATCCCGCGCGTGGCGCTTTCGGAAGATATTACCGTCAGAAGCGGCACGCTTGAAACTATAATTAAGGACCTCGCAGATAAAAGCCGCCTTCGTATCGAAGCAAGCCCCAAATTTAAAGAATTCGCCGAAAAAAACAAAAAGAACGGAAATGGCTTGAAAGACGAAGAAGAAAATGAAAAAGACGGAGAAAAAGAAGACACCAAAGAAACTATCATAAAAAAAGACGATATAGTTCTCGAAGAAGCTTTTAATATACTTAAAGACATGAAATCACTCGCGAAATAGTCAATAATTTAAATTAATCAGGAGGAAACTGTGCAGACGCCGCCATTTATTAAAGCACTTAAAATCGTAACTTTTACAATATTAGCTCTTGCGGTTTTCGTATTAGGCTATTATCTCAAGTTGAAGGGCATTATCATAAGTTCGATAATCATTTTCGCCGCCGTTTTAATCGGTTACGGCGCGGAAGTTCTTGAATTAATTCTTCCGAGCGGCGTAGCGATAGCCATAGTAGCTTTGCTTCAGATATCGCCGGAGTTTTTCGTGGAATGGGCGACGGTAAAAAAAGCCGCTTTTGACCCGGAGTTTTTGCATAACGCCATGGCTAATCTTTATGGCGCGAATAAACTTTTAGTCGGTTTCGGACCGCCTCTTGTTTTTTTCGTATATTACTTCTTTTCGCCCGCTAAAAAAACTAATTATATCAGCCTTCACAAAATAAAATCATATAGTATATTCGTAATGATTTTTGCCATCATGTATAATATGATTATCTATCTCAAAAATTCGCTTATGTGGTATGACAGCATAGCTTTAATAGCTATATATTTCGGGTCGGTGTATTTTATAGGCCGCATGGAAACTCGTCATAATAAATTAAAAGCCGTGCAGGGCGAGGCGGCCGAAGAAGAAGGGCCGAAAATAGAGGATAGCGCCGTCGAAAAATTAATACATAAATTCGTTCTGGCCGGAGAAAAAGTAATCGCCTACAGGGCATATATAGTGTCCTTTGTGCTTCTGGCAACCGGTGGCGGGCTTCTCGTCGGTTTCGCCGAGGAATTTCTCGAATGCCTTCTGCACGCATCGGCCGCGGCCGGAATTTCAACATTCGTATTTATAGGATATGTGGCTCCGTTCATGTCGGAATTTCCCGAAAAAACCGTCGCTATAGGCTATGCCATGAAGGGCCACGAAGATACGGCAATGATTAATTTTTTAAGCTCGATATTAGCTCAGCTCACTTTACTTACCGCGATGGTTCCGCTTGCCTACAGCTATTATAAAGGCAGCCTTACCGGCATTGTCTTCGACCAGATACAAAGCCAGGAGCTGCTTCTTGTAATCGCGATGATGTTGTTTTCTCTTATGCTCTTTTTAGACCTTAAATTCACGATCCGCGAAACCATCCTTGCGCTCGGCTTGTTTATCTGGCAGTTTATATTTCCGGAATCGCGCGATACCGTAACTAAGGTTTATTTCGTGCTTTTTATTTCTTATCTTCTCGAAATGATCCTTGAAAGGCAGCATACCGACGTTATTGAAACCGTCGTAAAACCGGGAGACGCTAAGTAAAAGCCTTTATTTAGTGCGTCGGCCGTTTAAGTGGAGAGTTGAGAGTTGAGAGTTGAGAGTGGAGAGTGGAGAGTGGAGAACTAAAGGATTTTTTGATAATTTGAAAAGACTTTTTGATGCTTGAAAGCGCTTCAAATTATAAAAGCTCGCCGCGGCGAGCTGATCATCAACTGTTCTCTGTTCTCTGTTCTCTGTTCTCTGATAAGGCGTTTCGCTTTAATATCGCCGGTAATTTTTTTATAAGCGTGCGTTTTAATTTGTTATTTTTTTCGATATAATTACCGGGGTTCATTTTTTTCGTGCTTTTTTCGAACTCTTCTTCTATGGCGGCGGCGATTTCTTTAATAAGCGCGAGCCGCTCTTTGTTTTCGAATTGAAAATCGAGCTCTTCGCAGGCATTTTTAGAAGCGGCGGCGACTATCCGGCTTGCCTGCTGATAAAAATCGCAGTTCATGCGGCGTTTTTTAATTATTTCACCGTATTTCCAGTTTGACGGTATAAGTTCTTCGATGGTTATCAGTTCTATGTTTTCAAGCGAAGCGGCTTGCGGGGGAATGTTTCGCGATATCGACATATCGATTACTACGATTTTCCTTTCACCGCCGCCGTGAAGATAGCTAATATCAAGGCAAAAGCCTATGTCGGCAAAGTCAAATATTAGAATATCATAATTAATTAGTTCGTTATATTTGACATCTTCGCTTTTTTTAATAAGATCCGTTTTTATTCCAGGAACTTTCAAAGCCTCAGTCAACCGGCGCGCGCCGCCGCCGCATCCGGCGACCATAGCTTTTATCCGGTTGAATTCGCTGTCGCTGAACCTTTCATGGATTTTTTTCAGGATATTTTTTTTGATTATATTTCCGTCGATGAAGGCCGGAACTTTGTTTCTAACCTTTATGACGCATTTCAATCCGGCTTCATATATTTTTTCTATGATTTTTCCGCAGAATCCAGCTTTACGGCAGCGGTTGTAGCTGTCTTTGATCTGGCCTAAAACCTGTATTTCACCTATATCTTCCGATTCAAAACCGCTCATTACCGAGTAGAGATGGTCCAGCGCCCCGCGTGAACGTGAAAAATAGTGCTTTCCTGCGCTTGATTTCAAGCCCCGTTTTTTTAATATATCGTTGAAAAATTCTTTCAGGCGGGTTGTTATAAATTTTTCCGCGCCGTCGATAGTTTTAGATTCAGTTCGCGCCGCGGTTTTAGATGAGTTTTCCCGTTTAAATCCTGAACCGCTCGCCGATATTAATATTTCATAACGCAGGCAGGTCGATATTATCACCGCTTCCGCTTGCGGAACCGCTTTTTTTATCCGGTTGAAAACTTCATTAAATTCATTGAAAAGTTTTTCGTAATCGGAAACGATCTCTATTATTTTTTCTTTTTCTATAATTTTAGAGTTAATTCCGTAAATTAATAAAATCAATGAATCGTCCTTACAGTTTTAAGTTTCCGTTATTTTGCGGAGCGTTTAAATCTAATGCCGAAAAATCTATCGGGCCGTGTGACTTAATATTATCAGCGTCTTCCCGCTTCGTTAAATCACGTATGTAACCTTCATTTTTATTTGCCTGTGAAGCGTCATGGATATTATCTTCTCTTTTTAAATCGAGCTCATAAGCCAGAGCGCCTTTTTTTGGAAAAATCTTTATATCGCCGCGCAGCGTTTTACCGGGCTGGCAGATTACAAGGTTGTTTAAAACGGCTTTATCGTTTCGCATAACTATTTCAGCGTCGGCGAGCGCGTTTTTTAATCCGAACAGGCCGTCGATATAGATCTTTTCTAATTTAGCGTTAACCGAGGCGAAAAAGCCTCTTTGGTTTTTGTTGATATTAGCCCTTACGGCCGCAAAAGGAGAAGAAGCATCAAGCGGCCTGCCTTCGCCTCCCCAGTTTTCATCGGTTTCATCGTAATCGAACGCCACCAGGATTTCATCTTTATTATCAGTGTTTTCGGTATCGGAGATTAAATAACCGTTATCAAATGATGGTGAATATTGCTTTAAATTGAAATTATATTCTATTTTATCCGGATATCTATAATTTTTAACTTCTCCGTTGAATTCATGCCAGCGGCCCGCGGTTTTTAAAATTACCGGCCCCGCCGTCTTAAAACCGTTTGAATCGCCTTCTATTCTGCCATTTAAGCGTTCAAAGGCGAGCGATATTTTTTGCGAAATTATATCTATATTTTTAAGCGTGAACGATGTTTTATGCTGCCAATTACCGTAATCGCAGCCCGATCCGTTGATGCGGATTTCGGCGTCCACGGCTCCCGTCGAATAATAATGGCCCGCCGCGCCTTCGAAACCCGAGTATTTTTTTATGGCGTCAAAATACTTTTCTGCGCCGGCGTTTACGGACTTAAGAGTAACGCTGGTTTTCATTCCGCTGCCTGTAAAAAGCCCCGTTACCGTGCCGTTGACGCCAAAAGCTATATCCCCGGCCTTTATGATGGAATCCGTTATTTTCAGTGAGTTTTCGTTAAAGCTGATATTTATGGTATCGCCGATAAGTTTAAACGCGCCCGCGCCTTTTTTTAGTGATATATTTTTAGCGGAGGCGCTTCCAAAAATTTGAAATCCGCCGGCCGGCGAGTAAGTTACGACCGCCGATATCAACATCAGGCCGTCTTCGAGCATAACTTCAGAAGCGAAGTATTTAAAGAGCCAATTGAAATTGGCGAGTTTAACCCTTTCAGCTTCTATTAACACTTTCATCGACATCTGGCTTAAATCTATTTCACCTTTCAAGGCAGCCGATGGTATCACTAAATTGCCGCCTTTATGCATTTCAAGTAAGGATTCAAACTGATAGGTATTCATAAAATCGTTAGCCGGAATTATTTTAAGGCCGGTGAAATTGATCGCGCCGCCCGCGGTTTTATTGATATTATCGAAAGCCAAGCGCAGCCTGTCGATATTGATCTTGTCTATGCTGACTCCAAGAGCGTGGCCGTAAAACATGTCAGCTACGGTTTTTTTGACCGAATTAAAAAAAGCGGCGGGATCTATCATGCCGTCGTTTTCTAAATGAACGAAATTGACGCTCATGTTGTTTAAGTCGAAATCCCGGATAATTAATTTTTGATTACGCAATATGCTTAAAAGTGAATATTTGGCGCTCGCGGAATCAGCTTTGATGTTTTCTACGCCCGATTTTTTTTCGCCGCCCGCCTTTGCCGACATCGTAAGATCGCTAAAAACGGTTTTATTGAAGAAATTGCCCGATATATTTTTAATGCTTATATCGCTTTTGCAATACTCCGACAGTTTTTTCGATACCGCTTCACCGGCGTAACCCGAGCCGAGCCAGATATAGCCGGCACCCGCGGCCGCCCCGGCTAAGGCGGCGCATGATAGGGATACTTTTATAAATTTGATTAATTTTTTAAACATATTGTTTATCACCATTTACTTCTATAAATTAATTGTTCGTTATTATATGCGTCTGGCCCGCTTTTACTTCTACGCCGCTTGCGCCGGAGCCCTGGTAGTAATGAATATTTTGCTGGCAGCGGTCTTTGGCGGTGGTTTCATTGCCGCCGCTTAAGGCATTGCGCCCGTATTTATAAAGAAAACCTGTAGGTGAAGCGTACCATGTATTGAACAGATAGTCAGTGTTAGGAAGAAGATCGGGGCCCACGCCTATACTAGGGCTTCCGCTCAAATCCACGTCGCCGGCTACCGAAAGCACGTAGTTGCCGGGCGGTATTATAATGTCAGGGTCCGTACCGACTGGATAAGACATTATTCTAATAACGCCCTGCGCGTCGCTGAATTTAAGAGGTTTGATACCCGAAGAACCTCCGCCGTCGCGTAAATCGAACAGTTCAAGATAATATCTTCTTGGTATGCTCAGTCCGTCGGTTTTATCGAGCGGGCCGCCCAGAGCGAGCCAGTAATCTTCTCCGCGCATTTTCGCTTTTGGAAAAGGCGGAGTGGCGTTTCGTTCGAATTCGCCGACGCTGAAATCCGTTCCGTTTTCAAGGTAGCGGATACCCGTTATGTGACCGCCCCAGACCATTACCGCAAAATTAATATTGGCCGTCGTTGTGTTTTCAGTAACCGTCACGCTGGCCGGAGTTTTGCCGTCGAGTGTAAAGATCTGGCTCATGAACATCCTCTGTGAGTAGTCGTTGCCGACGCCGGTCCAGTTGGTCAGCGAAGTTACGTCCTGTACGACGAAGTTATTATAAGTACCTACCGGCACTTTCTGAATTTCGTACTGCGAGTTCGTCCGGTTATAGGCCGTAGTGCCGAAAGTCAACCCTCTGTAGCCGTACATTACGTTAAATGTGGCCCCGCCCCAGTTCGATGAAACCGTAGGATGGCCTGTTACCGAATTGACCGTATGTTCCGATGCTTCGTGCAAATGGTTATAGTCGGTCGGTTCAGAGTTGACCGCGTTAAGGTTATTGTCGTAATAGACCGTTCCGGTAACCGTTCCGAATTTTGGATACATGTAGCTGTCGAAATCATAAATCGTTCCGGGAGCCTGCAACAAGGCGACCTGATTAGTTTCGGTATAGCCGTCAGCGTAAAATCTCAGATTATATGTCGTATTGGCCGGCAGTTTTACCAGATAGCGGCCGTCCGGCTGGGCGTCGTAGGTTTTATTAAAGCCTGAAGGCGTGGTTACCTGTACTTTGGCATTCGTTATGTGTGAATTAATGCTGTCCTTATTTGCAATGTTATAGAGATTCACGCCTTCTATGGCCATTTTGTAGTCATAGACCTTTCCGCTGATCAGAGCGTATTGCGATTCGGTAGGCGTTACCGCGATGTTGATTATGGATGGATTGGTTCCGCCCGAATTAACGGTCACTACATTGTTCAGCGATGAATCGAACCAGGGGCTCGGCGCGATATTATTGCCGAGGAACCTGTCGTATATGGTGAAGCGTTTAGTGCCGTCAGGCGCTATTGGAAGGTCATTTATCACAAACGAAGAGTCGCTTAATACAAATGTGTCGAAGGTGAATGAATGATAATCATAGCTAACTATGAGAGTGTTCACTAAATTCTGGAATACCCCGCCTTCCGCCGTAAATATAGGTTGATCTCCCGTATCGACGAAGCTGTTGGCGTTTTTGTCGTAATAAGCGTTGCCGTAAGCAGTTACGCTTTGCGGTTTGATCTTGAAATCTAAGCCGTTATAAGAATTTGGATAGGTATCGATATTAGTTCCCGGAAATGACTGCGCTATGTAATTAGAGCATGAAACCGAGAAGTCGAAACTTAGCGAAGGCAGCTCTATTTCAAACGATCCGCTTGAAAGCGTCTGCGAAGAAACCACCTGATAATAGGTGCCGTCGTTCCGCTTATATTTAGCCGTAACCGTAGCGTTTGACACTCCGGCGCGCGCCAGATTATTGGCAGTCGAAGCCAGGTCGTAAACTTTAGAGTCAAATACAGTGCCTTTTACCGCGACCGTTTTCAGCCTTATGTAAATAGTGCCTATATCGTATTTCTGGCCGGCCGTTAAAGTTACCGTGCGCAGCGCGTCGTTGAAATACTCATTACTGCCAGTGCTGCTTTGTACCGATAAGTCGTACGGCCCGCCTTTCTGGATTCCTTTCAGCTTGAACTTGCCGTCAACTCCCGCCGTCGTTGAGTAAAGCAGCGTGTCTTTGGTAATATTTATGGCGATAGAGAAATTCAGCGATGAAACAGGCCCGCCGGTAAGTTCATCAAGAACCGTTCCGCTGACTTCAGCTAAACTCGAGGTAAGCTGTATGTCGGGCGAGATATAATAAGTAGTCGTGCCGGTGCCGAGAGTAAAATTCCTGAAAGCGATTTCATAATCGGTTAATGATATTTCAAGCTGCTTCTGGTTTACTAAATCGACCGGTACGGTCGTAAGCGTAAAGTAACCGAAACTATCGGTTGTAACCGATGGAACGCTTGTTTCGCCGATTATTTTCACCGTAACGTCCGAAAGCGGCAGCAGGTCGGCATTTACTACTCTGCCTCTTATGTCGCGCGTCGATCTGCTCATCGTAACGTCGTCCATTGTGATATTATCGCCGGTAGTTCCGGGCGAAGTCACCGTCTGAGTTTTATATCCGAGCGATATTGCTTCGTAATTAATGTTGAAAGTGGTCGTGCCGCTTCCTATTTCAACGCCGGCAAGGGTATAGCGGCCGTCCGCGGCGGTCGTCGTTGAATGAGAAGTGCCGTTTATCGAAACCGTCACGCCCGAAATCGGGTCCGAGTCGGAATTGATTACCTTTCCTTTTATTTCAACGGTGTTTCTATACATGGCTATATCAACTTTGGTGCGCTGGCCCGCGATTATTGTCTGGTAAAATACTTTCTTCTTATATGTCTTGAGATTGTTACCGTTATCGACGGTTATGCTGCCTGTAACAGGACTCATATTCTTGAATTCATACTCGCCGCCGACGCCGGTGCGAAACGCCGTAAAAGTTCCGAAAGTCGAAGCGGGCGTTATGTCGATTCCAGTTATTCCCTGCTCCGCGCCGTCTTTAATGCCGTTATTATTTTCGTCGAAGAATATTACGCCGTATAAATCGCCGTTTTTAGCCTGCATTTGAACATCTTTAACGACCGCTGTCGTATTAGGAAGGCTCACGGCTACCGGCTGTGAATAATAACCTTCAGATGCCGCCGTCGAGAAAGTGAGATTGTAATTGCCTAACTGTACGTTGCTGAACAAATATTTTCCGTCCGCCGCTGTTGTGTAATCAGGAGTAGCCGCAACCGTGCCGCCGACCGGCGTTAAAAATATATTGATATCAGGCAGAGGTTTATCCTGGCCGGCCTGATAGCCGCTTACATTGTTGGTTTCAAGATAAACGACGCCTGATAGCGAACTGAAATTAGTAGATAGGAATACGTCGTCTATTGTTTTAATTAGATTATTGGTTACCTGGATGCCTGAAGCCGTGTATGTTGAATATGTAGGATCAGGCTGTGAGGCCACGTTTAATTTGGTGAAGTATAAACTGTAGGTATTGGCCGGAATATTATTGTCGAAAAGGAACGAGCCGTCGTCGGCCGTCGTGACGCTTGGCACGTTAAGCCCTATAATCGATACCCTTACGTTTGAAAGCGGAAGATTATTTTGCGAGTCTTTAACGCGGCCGGCAATGCTTCCGGTTACCTTGCTCATTTTTTCATAAATAGTTATTTCACGCGACGCGTTCGGAGTGTTTGCCATAACATAATTCCTCTGGACCGTTATGTAAGAGTCTCTGGTTATGTTAAGCGTGAATATTTCGGTCGTGTCGTTTTCGTCATAGTAGTAAACGAGATTGGTTATATTGAAAAAGCCTGAAGCGTCCGCGGTTGTAGTTATATTCTGGTTGTTCAACCCCGCGCTGACTTTAATGGTGGCGCCCGCAAGCGGCGAAAGCGTTTCGGTATCGACTATATTACCCGAAATGCTTCCGGTAGGATATGTAGTTTTAGTTATAACCGTGCCGGTAATTACCGTCGTGGATGAATTGTTAACGTTAATGATACGGTTTCCGCTCGGGCCTTCGAGCCATGAAGTGGAGTTGAGCTCCGCGTAAGCCGGATCGAGATTGGCGGCCGGCGGGTCTATCGTAAGATAATAACTTCCGACAGGTAGATTGGTGAACATAAATGTCGAGTTACTTTCGACTGAAACGCTCAAAGTGACGCCGCGGTAATTGGTTCTTACCTTGAAATCGCCGAGCATATATTTAGGATGCGCGTCTTTGATTTTAGTGGTGTCGCCGACGTCATAATAACCATTGTTATTCGAATCGAGAAATACCGTGCTCGATATATTGCCGACGCGCGGGTCTAAATTAAAATCCTGAGTGTGAGCCTGTATGGTCGTGCTCAAAAGTACTTCGTTCGAACCGACTTCGCCGTCTATATAGTTGGTGGCGCTGGCTTTAAATTTATAGTCTGAATAGACCGGCACCGTCATCTGATATGAGCCGTCATAGGAAGTAGTAGCGGTTTTTGTGTACGGTATGCCGTTTATCGAAGCCTGAACGACCGCGCCCGATATGTAGTAATCGGCGAGTCCGCTTATTACGCCTACTTTGTCGTTGACGATTTTATCTCTTACTCTGCCTTTAATGGTCATTGTCTTTAGAGTTACATATATTATTCCGAGATCGGTCGTCTGGCCGGCCGTTACAAGCGCATTGCTGCTTACTTCTTCGAACATTTTCAGATTGGTGCCGCTTATTGCATGCTTTATTTTAAGGCTATAGGAGCCGGAAGGAATATTTTCCATTAAAAATTCGCCGTTGACCTGTGAGACGGTCGCCGTCACCGGAGCGGCTAAGCCGGCTATAGTGAGCTGTGCCTGTATTGGATCGGTGAATAAAGCAGATTTAATCGGAAAACCGGTAATCGAATCATATACAGTGCCGCGAATTTTACCCGTATTAGGCGTTATGGGTATATTTTGAATCTTAAGAGGCGTGGATTCGTTATTGACTGAAATACTTACGTCGTCGCGGTTCTGGTAGCGCGGCGAACCGTTGATATCTATCGTGTCGCTTATTCCGAGCGTGTAGTTGGCGGCTGTATTTACGGGAATCGCGTCGAATACGTAAACGCCGGAATTATCCGTAATTGCTTCATAGGCAGTGCCCTGTATCTTAACTTTGATGTCGGCGATGCCAGAACTGGTCACTGAATCGACAATTTTACCATAAACTAAGCGCGACGCTTTCGATAATTCTATATCGGGCGCGTTGGCGATAGCGCCTTCGGCGGGCGCGTCGGCCTGTTTGGTCGCTACGCCGTAACCGAGAGCCGAACCGTCGCCGACTATCGTGTATTGCGCGATACCGCCGTTGTTAGCGAGTACGTCGTTGAAAATATAGCCGCCCGTTGAATCGGTGACTGCCGTTAAATTCGAAAAGCCGAGAATTTTAACGCTTACTCCGCTTATTCCCTGTTTGGGTTCGGGCGTGTTGAAATCGATAACGCGGCCGGTTAATTTGCCGGTCGGCTTGTACAGGCCTATGTAAACGTTTGAAAGGCTCGAATTAGCAGCCAGTGTTACGGTTTTAGCTGAATCTTTGTAATTGGTTTTAGACGCGTTAATATTCAGCGTGCCGAAGTTTAATCCGCTCAGAATAAAGTTTCCGAGCGCGTCCGTCGTCGTTGAAAGCGTCGTTCCGCTCTGAGTGACCGATACCGCCGCGCCCGATACGAGAGGTTCATTGTCGAATGCGCCGTTTTTATTTAAATCTTCGTAGATAACGCCTGAAATATTGCCTTTAGTCTGTGCTAATTCTATGTTGAATGTCTGAAACCCTTTAGTTACCGAGTAAGATTCGGTATAGGAGCTGTAGTTGGCGTTAGCGCCCGATCCCGAATTAGATATGATTGAAATATTTGATATCGGCAGGTTTTTTAAAGCGTAAGAGCCGTCGCTTTTTGAAAGGTCCGAACCAAGATCGCCGCCGGGCGTTGAACCGCTGCTTGCCGCCGCGGCTATCACGCTTATTCCCGAAAGCGGAGTGTCGCCGCCCGAGCCGCTCTGATAACCTTTGGTGCCGTTAGTTTCAAGATAGACGAACCCGGTTATGGTGCCGAAGTCTTTCTTTAATTGTATCGAAAGCGGGCCTATCGTCTGGCCGTTATAAGTGAGCGTGATGCCGTTTTTTACTTCAGTGGCATATTCGTTCGCTGATACCATTAGAGTATATGTGCCGACTGGAATATTGCTGAATTGGAAAAATCCGTTGCTTGCCCCCGAAGTTATCGGATTGGCTATTCCCGGATAGGTGAAATTAGCCAGAGCTACATTGGCCCCGGCGATCGGAATATTAGTATCCGCATCGACTACCGTTCCCATTATAGTGCCTTTAAGTTTGGTCACTTCAGTCGATAATTCATCTATCTGATTTACCTTGCCGCCTTTTACGTCTATTTGAATGGTTAGACTCACATAGTCGCTGCGGCCGATCACCATGGTCATCGTCTGGCCGGTTTCAACTTTGTCATTGGGGATAAATACTTTTTCGAAGACGAATGCGCCGCTCGAACCCGTCGTGGTAGATACTTTTGTAAAAGTTACGGAATTAGTGTCGGGTACGGCTATTTCAACGTTTACACCCGCTACCGTTACCTTGGTGTCTTTATCGCGGACGACGCCTATGATGGAACAGTAGTTCTGAGAAGATGAAGATGGTACCAACTCAATCGGGTCCATATTGTTCTGATTTTTTGCGATAGTCCTTTTACTTGTCTGGCTGACATAGCCTGATTTTGAAAATAACATTATATACTCGGTTTCAGGCGTTATTTTGCTTATTTTAAACGAGCCGTTCGCCGCGGTTATGTCATAAAGACTCGTTCCGAGCAGCTCGACGCTTACGCCCGCGATAGCGGTTTTCGATACTGAATCGAGCACCGTGCCTATCAGCCAGCCGAAATCCGGTTCGGGAACCACTTCTACCGGTTCCATCAATATGTCCTGAACGAGAGTTTGCTCAGATGACAACATTATCTGCTGTGAGTACGCTTTGTATTTTTTAGTAGTAGTCGTTTCAATGGCGGTTAATATAAAAGTTTTTCCGGCAGTTACGTTTTCTATGTGAAAGTAGCCGGTTGCGCGGCTGTAATCACTTGGAAGACCTGAATCCTGGAGCGTAACGGATATGTTTTCGACCGGATCGCTTGTAACGCGGTTTTTGACCACGCCGATTATTTTGCCCGGGAGCATAATTTCAGCGCTGCCCGAAGATTGAAGCGTAATATCGACTTCTTTAAGCGCGATATTAGGAAGTTTAATTACATTGGCGCGTTCCGCCGGCTGGAAGCCTGGTTTTGACGCTTTGATTACATAAGGTGCCGAGCCGGTGCCGGTCGGCTGAACGTTGCTTAATACATAGTTTCCGGTTTTATCAGTAAGAGTTTTAATAATAGGTGAAGAATCTTTAATTTCTACGGTAACGTCAGAAACGCCCTCGAGTGTGTCGCTTCTTTTGATTAAGCCGGATATCGAGTCAGGCGGATACGACGGCTTGAGCCTTACATTTATATCCTGCGGCCCGTTAGTTACTACCACGTTAGCCGTAGCCGTTTCATAGCCTGATTTGGAGGCTTTGACTATATATGAACCTATCTTTATCTTGCTGAATATAAAGACACCTGAATCACCGGTATTTGCGCTTTTAAGCACGATCTGCTCTTTGCCGATCTCGGCGATAGACACGAAAACGTCGCTTAAAATCAGGCCGGTCTGATCGTTTAAGGACGTTACTTTTACATCGTTTGCAGACATCATGTCGAGCACGGAGGAGTTGCTTCCCCCGCCGCCACCGCCGCCGCAGTTATTCAGCATTAACAGCACGAAAAAGAGCATGAGCGCGCTGAGATATTTTTTAACCGATTTGATAAAGGTATTCTTTTTATTCATATATATTAACCCCCTGTAATTTTGCACGATTAAAATTTAAGGCTTAAACCCACAGCCGGTGATAGTTCGTTAATATTTATATCTTTCATTAAAAACATGTCCAATAAAGCGTTTTCCGCAATGGCGGTCCTTATGCCGAAATTATAACGCGAAAAATTATTATTGACGTCCTGTAAGGCTTCGATTATAAGACATGACGGCTGAGGGACCAATTCGCGCATCTGTATAATTACGCCGCCCTTCATGGTCAGATCGTAATATTTATTATTGCCGTCGTTAGTGGCCTGAAAGTAAATTTTTGATCCGTGCATGTCGAATGCGGCGGTTCCAAAATAATTTGTAACGTTGTTGATATCCGAAGATCCGAAATCGATGGTCTGCGCGCCAAGGGCGAAATCGAATTTCGATCTTTCAGGATTCGTCAGCCTGTACTTGGCCGTTAAAAATGTCGTGTTGTTAGCTGATTTATAATATCCGGACGAACCGAATCCTACTTCCGCGTTTTTCATGACGCCGAATGTTAGCGTTTGAAACATAACGCGCGCATTTAACTGAAGCGAGGGCGAAGATTGAATTCTGCGGTGAAGATACTGCGCGCCTACCTGAAATTTGCCGCGCGCCGTCGGTTCCGGCGAAGATAATTCTATAAGCCCGTTAGAAGCCATGAGCGTGTTTGTCGTAAAATTGCCAAGATATGGTTTTTTAGGCTTCGGCAGAGGAGTTTTTATCGTAACGCCGTCCGTGCCGCTGATGTGGTCGAAACCGAGTTTATCGACGGCAACGTCAACACTGTCGATATCCTCTACACCCGCGCCGGCCGCTTTTAATATTTCAGCGTTGGTCGGTTCGGCCTTTTTCACGCTCTTGACGCTTATGCCGGGCTTTGACTGCGTTATCTTAGGCCTCACCTCTATCTGGGCGTAAATAAGCCCCGGAGATGTTAAAAATAACGCTGATACGATACTTACCGCTAATAATATTTTTGTATAATGGCTTCTGTTTAGCATTTTACGCGCTCCTAAAAAATATAATAATTCTTTTGTAACTTATATCGGCATTACGGAAATAAAAATAAAGAGCGGTTAACATTTTATTGTTAATATTTTTGAAGCATTTTATATGCCAGATAGAAAAATAATTTTTAATTTTATTTAACTTTAATTTTTAATTTACCAATCGCAGAATTTTTGGTTAAGATATTTAAGTCCGTGACCGGGCGGAACCGGGATGGGGGATAAGAAAGGGCCAATGGCCCTCTCATATCCCCCATAGCCCCCTTTTCTCTCCCTGAATATAAAACTTCGCTCGTGCGGCTGCACGAGCGAAGTTTTGTGGCATCGAAAGAAAAAGGCTGCTATCACTGACTTTTTATTTTCATGCCTCAAACTTTTTTCATGCCGCTTTTTAGTTTTGCCTTCGCGCGCGGCGCGCGCAAAGGCGTTGCATTTACGCACCGCCAAAACTTAAGATTGCGGCTCGCGGTAATGCTCTAATGTATAACAGCTTTTACTATACCCCTCAAATTATTGTTAACCTCGATAAATTTATAATTGAGTTGATTAAGTTTAATTCAGGGGAATTTTATCCCATATCATTCGATTTATTTTTAGCGATGCAATTATTAGCCTCGATTTACATTAGTTTTTCCCGCGAGCCGCAAAGCATAGTTGCTATAAGGCCATTATTGCTACGCAGCCGCGCGCACGCATGCGCGCGGCTGCAAACAAGCAGGCTGGCAGTAAAATAAGTAAAAGGCAAAAAACAAAAACAAAAATGAAAATGAAAAGTAATTAAAGCCCTGAAAGAAAAAGCTATCGATAAAATTACGATAAAGCGTCAGGCAATTTGCCGATTGAGGGAGGGTTTAAGGGAGGGAGAAAGGGTTGCTAACCTTTTCTCCCTCCCTTATTTTTAAAAACATATAATAAAATAATCCGCGGCAAATGCAAAACAGCTTTCCTATCATTGAGCGTCCATTGCTAATGTGTATAAAATTATACAAAAACACTCTCAATTTGCAAAAATTATACAAAAATTAAGGTTGTCGTTAAAGATGGATCAAGCGCTTAGTTAAAAATAAAGTTAAATAAGTTAAAAAATCTTGACATTTAACCGGAAATATTATAATCTAAATT
>CAYTCW010000060.1:0-26275 GCA_964436235.1 uncultured bacterium | reverse complement strand
TTTTTAAAGAACGATTTAAAGGTTTTATGCGCCTTTTAGGGTGCGAAACTTAAGTTAAATTAAAGCCCTTACAGAAAAAGCTATCGATAAACTAACAAAAAAGCGTCAGGCAAATTGCCGAAAGAGGGAGGGTTAAGGGAGGGAGAAAGGGTTGCTAACCTTTTCTCCCTCCCTTAATAAAAACAAAAAAATAAAAATCATTTAATTCAATTAGAAAAAACTAGAAAAACAAAAAAATAAAACTATAAATTTTATTAATCGGCTTTAATAAAAATAAAAAATACTTGACAAGCGCTAAAGTATGAAGTATAATTTGCACATCAATCAGCACTCGAAGTCAACGAGTGCTAACAAGGGCGAAAAATAGTTATAAAGTTATTAATTAACTAAAAAAATCAACCAACCATAAATTTTAAGGAGGTATAATTAAATGGAAAACTTAAAACTCAGACCACTTGGCAACAGAGTAATCGTAAAACCCGAGGTAGTTCACGAAAAAACTAAAGGCGGAATTTTTCTTCCTGATACGGCTTCTAAAGAAAAACCTCAGATGGGTACGGTTATCGCTGTAGGTACCGGCAGAGTTCTCGAAAACGGACAGAAAGTTCCTATGGAAGTTAAAAAAAACGATAAGGTTATATTTTCAAAATATGCCGGCACCGAAATCAAAATAGACGAAGTCGAGCATCTTATTCTCACCGAAAGCGATATCCTCGCTATCAGCGAATAATTAAGGCGATTTAATCCCGGCAGTTAACGGCGGCTGCTTAATCTGAACGACAAGACGGCTTTTTTGTCTTGTTAACAGTTTCAAGAACAAAAGAATAAAAATATTTAAATAACAAGGAGTGAATTATACAAATGGCAAAAGAATTATTATATCAATCGGACGCTAGAGCTAAATTAGAAAAAGGCATCAATCAGTTAGCGCAGGCCGTAAAAGTTACGCTCGGCCCTAAAGGCTGCTACGTAGTTATCGACAAAAAGTTCGGCTCGCCGACGATCACCAACGACGGCGTTACCATCGCTAAAGAAATCGAGCTCGAAGACCATTTCGAAAACATGGGCGCGCAGCTCATTAAAGAAGTCGCTACCAAAACCAACGACGTAGCAGGCGACGGCACCACCACGGCAACGGTTCTTGCTCAGGCAATGGTAAAAGAAGGCCTCAAAAACGTTACGGCCGGTGCGTCTTCAATGGCGATCAAACGCGGCATCGAAAAAGCGGTTACGGCTATCGTTGAAGATATCAAAAAAACTTCTATTCCGGTTGATAAAAAAGAATCAATAGCTCAGGTAGCATCGATTTCATCGCGCGACACCAATATCGGCGATCTCATATCCAAAGCTATGGACGAAGTCGGTAAAGACGGCGTTATAACCGTTGAAGAAGGTCAGGGCATGGGCATCGACCTCGAAGTCGTAGAAGGCATGCAGTTCGATAAAGGTTACATTTCCCCTTATATGGTAACCGACGCTGAAAGAATGGAAGCCGTATTAGAAGAGCCTTATATTCTCATTTCAGAGCCTAAAGTATCGAATATGAAAGACCTTCTCCCGCTGCTGGAAAAAATCGTGCAGATGGGCAAACCCTTACTTATCATATCCGAAGAAGTAGAAGGCGAAGCTCTCGCTACGCTGGTTGTCAACAAACTTCGCGGCACGCTCAACTGCGTGGCCGTTAAAGCTCCGGGCTTCGGCGACAGAAGAAAAGCTATGCTCGAAGATATCGCGATACTCACCGGCGGCAAAAAAGTATCCGAAGAACTCGGCCTTAAACTCGAAAAAACCACTATCGAAATGTTAGGCCGCGCAAAACGCGTCACCATCGATAAAGACAACACCACTATAGTCGGCGGCTACGGCAAAGAAGCCGATATAAAAGCCAGAATTCAGCAGATCCGCGCTCAGATCGAAGACACCACTTCCGATTACGACCGCGAAAAACTTCAGGAAAGACTCGCTAAACTCGTCGGCGGCGTTGCTGTCGTTAAAGTCGGCGCGGCTACCGAATCAGAAATGAAAGAAAAGAAAACCAGAATCGAAGACGCTCTCGCGGCTACCAGATCGGCAGTCGAAGAAGGCATTATCCCCGGCGGCGGCGCTTGCCTCGTGCATTGCATCCCCGTTTTAGATAAAATAAAAGCTGACGCTGACGAAATGATAGGCGTTAATATCGTTCGCCGCGCGCTCGAAGAACCCCTCCGTCAGATCGCCGTTAACGGCGGCTACGAAGGCTCCGTAATAGTCGAAAAAGTTAAATCCTCTCCTAAAGGCGTTGGCTTTAACGTACTGACCGGCAAATACGAAGACATGATCAAATCCGGTATCGTAGATCCCGCGAAAGTTACCCGTTCCGCTCTGCAGAACGCAGCTTCGATATCCGGCATTCTCTTAACGACCGAAGTTTTAATATCGGAAAAACCGTCCGAAAAAGACAGCGCTCCCGCAATGGGCGGCCACGGCCATCCCGGCATGGGCGGAATGGGCGGAATGATGTAAGCCGTAAAGAGCTTATATTTTAATTTTCAAGTGAAATAATATCGTCTCGCGGCGCGTCCGCCCCCTTTCAAACGCGTTCGCGCCGCGAGGCGGTAGTGTAAATTAATAATTTATAATCTACACCGGGGGCGTGATTTATTTAATGTGAGCGCGCCCCCGTCATTTTAAGCGGCGCGCGATAATTTTTTAAACTTAAGAGGTTTGCCATGCAGTTAAGCGCAAGACAGCACGATATTTTACAGGCCATCGTCGAAGATTATATCAACTCGGCGGAGCCGGTAGGTTCCAGAACGGTTTCTAAAAGAATTAAAATACCAGTTTCTTCCGCTACGATCCGTAATGAAATGTCGGACCTCGAAGAAATGGGCTTGATTACTCAGCAGCACTTATCATCAGGCAGAATTCCCACCCAGAAAGGCCTTCGTTTTTATATTGATTGCATAGTGGCTTTAGAACAGCTTTCAAACGAAGAATCCGAGATGATAAACAACATCAAAAAGGATTATGCCGTTAAGAAACAGCATTTGAAAGATCTTATCAAAGATATTTCAAAAACGCTTTCGAGCGTGATGGACTATCCGAGCGTCGTTATCGCGCCTAAATTATCGCTCGAAAAATTTAAAAAGATTCAATTTTTACTTCTCGACGAAAAAAATCTTTTGATTACGTTAGTTACCAGCGGCGGCATGATAGAGCATTGTAATTATAAAATAGACCATCCGCAGACTCAGGAACGCCTTAATTTAATTGCCGGCGAATTGAATTCCATGGAAAAAGGTTTCGGCGTTTCCGATATTAACGGGGCGCTTAATTTTCTATCTATTAATAAAAAGGTCTGCGGTAAAGAAAAGTTAAGTATTTCAGATATATTCGACGGCAATCTCGATGACCGTATTATTTTTACGGGCACCGAGAATATACTTAAAAAACCTGAATTTCAAAATTCTGAAAAGATGAAATTATTTATAGAAATTATTAACGATAAAGAAAAAATATTGAAAATACTCACTGCCGGCGGTGCGGTTAAAAATTTCATGGACGATACGATCGTGCTTATAGGTGATGAATTGAAAGATTTACGGCAATTGAGCCTCGGCCTGGTTGCCTCGGAATATAAAGATTCTGACGACGCGTGCGGAGTTCTCGGCATTATCGGACCGTCGCGTATGGAATATAGTAAAGTTATATCGTTAGTGCGTGAATTTGCGACAAAACTCAGCGATATACTTAAAAATAAATAAGCGGATAAACTTAAAAAATAAAAATGATAATCAAACGAATAAATAAATAAACGAATTATAATTGTATAATAAAATATAACAGCGAGGGGATATAAATGGCAGACGAAGTCAAATTCGAAAATTTCGAAAAATTAATAACGCAGGAAAATATTTCCAGGCGCATGGATAAGGCTATTGAAAAAATAAAAACTTATTATACCAGCGACGAGGCGAAAAAAGCCGTCGAAGATAAAGTTAATTCAATGGATATAGACGAATCGAAGAAAGCCGGATTGAAAGATAAAACTGATATGTTTTTAAAGGCGATGACTAAAGGTTTTAATCACGACGCTTTCAGAAATCAGATAATTGCCACTATTAACGACGAACAGAAAGTCAAAGATATAACCGAAGAGGAATTAATGAAAACCATCGAATCGATTGAAACCGAGCTGGCGGCGAAAAACGATGAGTTTATCGATAATTCGATCAGAATGATATTTGAAATGGACAGGCGCTCCGCCGAAGAAGCTCAGGCCGCCAATAAAACCCCCGAGCAGATCGAATTAGATAATCAGAAACAATTGGCGAGCGAATATTTAAGCGCCCTGCAGCGGATGAAAGCCGATTTTGACAATTATAAAAAACGCGTGCTGCGCGATAAAGAAGAACAGAAAACTCTCGCGCTCGAATCCGTTTTCGCCGATCTGCTTTGCGTAATAGATAGTTTCGACGCGATAACGCCCGATGCTAAAATCGATTATGAAGGCGTACAGAAGATAAAAAAATTATTCGTGAATGTGCTTGAAAAATACGCTCTTAAAGAAGTTGAAAACAACCAGACTTTCGACGCCAATTATCATCAGGCTCTTACTACCGAAGAACGCGACGATCTCGAGGAACATACCATAACCGAAATATTGCGCAAAGGCTATATTCTGGGCGAAAAATTAATCAGGCCCGCGCTGGTAAAGGTCAGCGTGCGCAGCGCCAACGAGATCAAAGAAGACACGGCCGCTTCCAATTAGAAAGCGCGCATACGGCGCGTTATAAACTTAATGTTTAAATTTGAATTCAGGAGAGACGAATAAATATGTCAGAAGCTAAACAGGATTATTATGAGCTGCTTGGAGTCGCGAAGGGATCTTCGGAAGACGAACTCAAGCAGGCCTATAAAAAATTGGCGAAAAAATATCACCCGGATTTAAATCCGGGCAATAAAGAGTCTGAAGACCATTTCAAAAAAGTCAACGAGGCTTTCGGCGTGCTTTCAGATCCACAGAAGCGCGCGGCTTATGATCAGTACGGTCACGCCGCTTTTTCCCAGGATGGCGGCTTCGGTCATGGCAACGGCGGTTTTAGCGGTTTCGCCGATTTCAGCGATATGTTCGACGGTATTTTCGAGAATTTCTTCGGCGGCTCCGGCCGCGGCAGGCGCCCGGCCCGCGGCCGCGATATAAGCATTAAAATGACGCTTACGCTCGAAGAGGCTTTTTCAGGCCTCGAGCGCGAGATCAATATACCTAAACTCGAAAAATGTTCCAAATGCTCGGGAACCGGCGCTACTGAAAAAACTAAACGCCAGAGCTGTCCTACATGCCAGGGCCGCGGCAAGGTCCAGTTTTCGCAGGGCTTTTTCACGATATCCAAAACCTGCCACAAATGCCACGGCGAAGGCCATTTTGTAGAAAACCCATGCGAAGCCTGCGGCGGCAAGGGAACCGAATCGAAAACGCGCCGGCTTAAGGTTAATATTCCGCCCGGCGTCGATAACGAGTCGCGCCTCAGGCTCGAGGGCGAAGGCGATTCGGCCCCGCAGGGCGGCCAGCCGGGCGATCTGTACGTGGTCTTCGAAATAAAAGAACATCCGATATTTATCCGCTACGGCGACGATCTGATATATCAGCTT
This sequence comes from uncultured bacterium, assembly GCA_964436235.1. GTDB lineage: Bacteria > Muiribacteriota > UBA9980 > UBA9980 > UBA9980 > UBA9980. The sequence continues at coordinate 20,644 of CAYTCW010000060.1, read as the reverse complement.
CCGGTTTCATTTACACAGGCGGCTCTCGGCGCAGAGATCCAGATACCTACCATAGACGGCAAGGCGGTTTTGAAAATTGAAAAAGGCACTCAGTGCAATACCGAGCTGCGCCTGCGTTCGAAGGGAATGACCAGCCTCCGCCACCGCGGCCGGGGCGATCTGGTCGTCAAAGTTTTCGTGGAAGTTCCTACGAATTTAAATACCAAGCAGCAGGAGCTTTTAATGGAATTTGCCAAAATTTCCGGCGAAAACATTGAACCGATGCGCACCGGATTCTGGAATAAAATTAAAGATTTTTTTGCGGGAGAAAGCAAGTAAAAATATAATATACCGTAAAGTAATAGAATATAATAAAGAGAAATTTATTCGGCGGCGCTTGATATTTCATCGTCGCCGATTACTATTTTTCTTTCTTTATAAAGCCCGCCGATCGCTTTTTTGAAAGTGAGCTTGCTCATCTGGAGTTTTTGTTTAATTATTTCCGGCGAGCTTTTATCGTTTAATTTCAATACGCCTTTATTTTTAGCCAGCATAGCCATAATTTTTATTTTAGCGGCCTCTATTTCATCGCCCGCGCTTCTTCTTAAGGTTAGATCGATTTTATTGTCGGGCCTTATTTTTTTTATATAGCCGTTCATGCGCCCGCCTATATTCAATTTTTCGTATATTTCGCTTTCATAAATTATTCCGGCATATTTATTATCGATTATAGCCAGCGCGCCGTTAGGAGTGAAGCGGCATATCATAAGTCCGACCTGCTGGCCTTCGCGAAGGGATATTTCTTTTTTCTCGATATATTTTTCGAATTTAGCCGAGGCTATTATTCTTTTGGAAACTTTATCGAGCATGACATAAACCACGCATTTATGTCCGGGCTTGAGTTCGCGTTCAGTTTCGGAGTAGGGCAGAAGCAGATTTTTTTCGAGCCCCCAGTCTAAAAAAATTCCGGAAGCGTTAACGTCGGCCACCGTAAGGCATGCGAATTCACTAACTTTAGCTAAAGGTTTCAGAGTGGTCGAGATGAGGCGGTCTTCGGAATCTTTATAAACGAATACCTCGATAATATCGTCGATTTTAAGATCGAGCGGGGCGTATTTTTCAGGAAGAAGAATGTTGAAGTTTTCACCTGAATCTAAATAAAAGCCGAAATCGACTTTTTTGATGACTTTTAAATTGTTGTAATCGCCTATTTTTAACACTTTATTCTCTCTTCCTGATTATTATTATTGAAGCAATCGTCCGGCCGTAATTATCAGTCGTCAGTCGTTAGTCATTAGTAGTTGGTTTAATTTTTTTTTGTTCGGAGTTTATTATAAACATTTCTCCTATGGCTAAAAGCCGCGCCTGAATAAAGGTCGGCTTTTCGCTTATGACCTCTTCGAAACTGTCGGTTGCGATATCTATATTGCCGAGCTTAAGGTTTAACAGGCCCATGTAATAATGGGCGGCTGGATGTTTTGAATCGATTTTAAGCGCGGCGTTCAACGCCTCGCCCGCTTCGTCGAGCATATCGAGTTTATAAAGCGCGTAGCCAAGCATTATAGCCGGAACCGGATTGATCGAAGACGCTTTCGCTGCGGCTGTTTTTAAGTACGGCAGAGCGTCTTCGAATTTTTTTAATTCAAAAAGCGCCTGTGAAATATTTAACAGCAGGTCGTTGTCGCCCGGAGATTTTTCGAGAGCGGATTTGAATTGCTCGGCCGCTTCTTCGTATTGCCGGGCTTCTAAGTAATTGAGTCCCTTTTTTTTGCAATCGTCGCTCGTAAAAAGCGATTTGATAAATGAAAACATTATTTTTTCTCCGCTTTTAAATATTTTAACGGATCTACGGATTCGGGTTCTCCCGTTTTTGAATCGATGCTACGAAGTTCAAAATAAAGTTTGGAATAGCCTTCGGTTATTTTATCGCCGCCTATGGCTATGCGCGAGCCGTTTTTAACGGTGTCGCCCTTATTGACGAGGTTTTTGGCGTTAAGTCCGTAAATGGAGAACAGGCCGTTCAAATGATCGACTATTATAAGGTTGCCATAGCCTTTCATTTTGCCCGAATATACTATTTCGCCCGCTCCGACGGTTTTTATAGCCGCCCCCGGCGCGATTTTGATATAAATGCCTTTAGACGCCTGAGAAAACTTGGAAAGGACGGTCCCTGAGGCAGGCCAGTTCAACCTGTCGGCGATTTCTTCGTCCCGCGTGTCCTCCGTTTTGCCTGAAGCGCTTTTAACCTTTAAATAGGAGTCGCGCCGCGCGTTTAAAACCTGAGGCGAGCCTGGAATAAAAACCTGCTGTCCTATTTTTAATACGCGGTTTTCCGACACTTCGGGATTATGGTTTTTTATTGCCTGTATGGATATGCCGTAGATATTTTTTAACGCGATAAGCGACTGTCCGGCGGTAACCGTGTGAGTTATCCCGTCAACGCTTTGCCTTTCTTTCTTAGACATTTCGCGCGATGTGTCGGAATAATACTCGCCGCCGTCTTTTTCATAAGACACCCGGCCGTCTTCGCTGCCGCCCCTTTTGCAGCCGGTTTGAGTCATTATAACCATCATGCATATCAAAAATAATATTAATTTGTCGGACCTGCTGGATATATTGCCATTGTTATTTACTTTTTTCACCTGTTTTAATCCTCCTTTTAATCTGGTCAATCGATTCTTCAGCTGAATTTCTTATAATAACGTTACCGTCGCTGAGAAGCTCCGTTAAAAGCGGAATCGTTGAATCGTTGCCTACTTTGCCTAAAAGCCTTGCGGCCACTACTTTAATTATCCATAAATCGTCGCTTAGCGCGCGCGATAAGCCTAATAAAAAACGCGAGTCGATAGATTCGATAAGCGAGTCATAAATTAGTTCGATCAGCTTTGAATCGTTCTGCTGCTTGATAAATTTTAAAAGCGGTTCTAATACCTCGGGCGTTCCTATGGAACCAAGCGCGCGTACGCAATCTTCGCGGACCCTTTCGGATGGGTCTTCGAGAAGGGGAATTATCGCGTTTATCACTTCGAAAGCTTTGGTTTTGCCGAGAGCTTTGACGGCGTTCCCGCGCACGCAGTCTTCGGCATCGTTGAGCGCGAGTGTGAGGCTTTTTATAACCTGTATCGCGCCGATTTCGCCGAGGGCGAATGCCGCCGAAGCGCGCTGCCATTTATCTTTTTCTTTTAACAACATGGTTTCGAGCGCGCCGACCATTCTTATTCCGCCGAATTTCCACAGAGTTTTTGCGGCGTTGGCTTTCACGCGGTTATTCGAGTCGTTTTGAAACAGCGGGTATATCAAATCGACTATTTCTTCGCCGCCGAGCATTTCAAGAGATTCGATGGCGTTGGCGCGCACGCGCGGGTCGGTGTCTTTTAGAGCGGTTTCAACCGATTTGATATATTTTTTATCGCCTGTAGTTCCTAATATTTCTATTATAGTGGCCCTTACCTTGTTTGAATCTTCGGTTTTATAGCAATCGACTATTATATCGATGCATTTTTTATCTTTGAAATGGCCGGCCGCTTTGATTGCGCATACTCTTATGCCCTCGGATTTATGCTTGAAATGCATCATTAACAAATCGATTAAATTATTAGCTTCCAGAGAGCTTACGGCTGTTATCGCCTCGTAAATAACGTCGTCGTTATTGCTTCTTAACGATTCTTTTAAAAAATTAGATACTTCTTCATCCATGAATTTGATTTTTGCGATCGATTTACATATAAAAAGTCTTATATTGTCGTCTTCGGTGTTGAAATATTTTTTAAGGTTGGCCATATCAGCCGGAGTTATGAGCTTTTCTAAAGAGCCCATAGCGGCCGCGCGTATTTTATCCGAAGTCGTTTTCAGCGAGTTGATAAGCGCCGCGGTGACTTTAGGTTCGGGGAAAGAAGCGAGAGCTTCTATGGATTTGGCTTTTATATCTTCGTCATCGGTGCGAATTATCTGGATAATGGCTCCCAGAGCGCGCCGGTCGCCTATCTTTTTAAGCGAATCTAAACAGGCAAGAGTTATTTCTTTATCTTCGTTTTTGAGTAAAGTGATCATTAACGGTTCAACGTTTTGAACGAGTCCGAGTGCGCCGAATATATTGATGACGCATAATTTTTTTTGAGTATCTTCGGTTTTTAGCAGTATATAATTGAGCCGTTTTAACAGCAGGTTTCCTTCGTTGCGCCATAAAATATTGGCCGCGCTGTTTCTAACCTTATCGTCCGCGCTGAAAAGTAACGGATATAAAAGCGATGTGACGCGCTCGTCGTTTTTAGTTGAAATATATTTCAAGGCCAGCATCTGCACCGCGGCGCTCGGATATTGAATGCAGGACGGTATTATCTGATAAACGTCGTCGAATGTGCCGAAATCGGTTATAAGTATGAATATGGCCGATTTGACCTGTTCGTCGTCTTCGACCTGAAAAAGCTGGACTAATGTGCCGACGCATTTATTGTCTCCGATGCGCCGTAGCGCTTTAACTATTTCGACCTTGACTTTCGTGTCGGATTCGAACATAGTGGCCAAAAGATATTTAGTCGCTTTAGGATTGGCTAATACGCCAAGCGCGTGGACTATATCCATGCGCAGAGTGAAATCGGGCAGAATATCTACGAGCGCGTCAACGGCAAGTTCGGAGCCGCTCTGACTGAGAAGTTTTATGGCTTCGCGCCTTTCGTTGACCGATTTATTTGGACTTTTAACTTTTTCGATTACGCTTTCAACGTTTATAAATGACAATTTAAACCTCTTTGCAGCGGAGTGCCGTGCGGCGTTTCAGGCCTTTATTTCAACCCGTGCGCTGCCGGCGCGCTTCGCTTTTTTTTGATGCGGAATAAGGCCGATTAAATTCAGCCGAGAATTTTATCGCTTAAATCTTCGCCCTTTATTCGCGATATGTATTCGCCGCTTAAGCCTAACAGGCTGGCTATGGTCGCGGCTATGCACGTGAATCCCTTTACGGTGTTCAAATTCAGATTTTTTTTGACGCGCTGACCGTAGATTAAAAGAGGAACGTATTCACGCGTGTGGTCAGTTGTTTTGGTGAAAGTGGGATCGCAGCCGTGATCGGCTGTTATCATTAAGATATCTTTTTCGTTCATATTTTTAATAATTTCAGGCAGATGCGAATCGAATTCCATAAGTGATTTAGCGTAGCCTTCCACGTCGCGGCGATGCCCGTAAACCATATCGAAATCCACGAGATTGGTGAATATAAGGCCGGTGCTGAAACGGTGCATATAGTCGATGGTTTTATTGATCCCGTCGAGATTGGAAGTGCTTGTTATATAGTCGCTCAGGCCGCGGCAGGCGAAGATGTCGTATATTTTACCGACGCCGGCGGTGCGGATGCCCGATTCTTTCAAGAAATCCAGAAGGTTTTCAGGCGGTTCCAGCGAATAATCGTGACGCCTCGAAGTTCTTTTGTACGCGCCCGCAACGCCCTCGAAAGGTCTGGCGATAACGCGTCCTACTGCGTGTTTGCCTTTTAAAATGGCGCGCGCGATTTTGCAGTATTCGTATAGCTTTTCGATCGGAACGGTTTGCTCGTGGGCGGCTATCTGAAAGACCGAATCGGCGGAAGTATAAACTATCAATGCGCCGGTTTTCTGGTGCTGCTCGCCGAGCTCCTCGATTATTTTCGTGCCGGACGCCGCGTAGTTGCCGATAGTTTTGCATCCCGTTTGTTTTTCAAATTCTTCGATGACTTCCGGCGGAAAGCCGCCGGGATAACCCGGAAATTCCTGCTCCAGTTTGATTCCCATCATTTCCCAGTGACCGGTAGTCGTATCTTTTCCGGGTGAAAGTTCTTCGAGTTTAGCGTAAGTTCCCGCCGGAGCTTCACATTTCGGAAGGCTCGTGACCGTATCTATATTCGAAATACCTAATTTAACCAGATTGTCTATTTTAAAATTTTTATAGTCTCTGCCGATATTTGAAAGTGTGTTAGCTCCCGTATCGCCGTACTGAGCCGCGTCGGGCATTGCGCCCACGCCGACGGAATCGAGCACTATTAATATTACCCTTGCTATGGATTCTTTAACTTGGTTTGTCATTACATTCTCCTGATATTATATTTATTGCCAGGCGTCGAATATTTTATCTATGGAATCGTCATTGAAGCCGAACACGCTCTTTGATACCGGGTTAAGGGTTTCATAAAAAAGGGCGGGCAGTTCAGGTTTAATTCGGCCGGCTGCGGCATTGTTGAATTGATGTTCCTCTTTGATAATTTTTTTGGTGAATTTTGTAATATCCTGTATGCTCAATTTCATATTATACCTTAAAGAAATTAATTTTACAAGCAAATTCCATAAATCGGAATTTTCGATCAATGGATATACCGCATTGTGGCAGATTCCGATCGTATCCATTAAATAGTAAGCCACCTGCATATTGCGTGAAAGCTCGAGCTGTCCTTCCGTTTTGTTTCCCGCGATATAGCCGCCTGCTTTTTGAATGCTCACCGGCACGGTAAATCCGGCGCTTTTTTCTTCCGCGCCGATAGGCGAGCTCAGATAGGAAACTCCGAGGCTCATAATCGCGCGCGGATCGTATGGCGGAATCGCTTCGCCGCCTATGGTCATGGGGCGGCCGCATCCGAACGCCACGGCGGCCGCGAAGGCGCCTTTTATAAGTATATTGCCGGTCAGCGTGCGGTTTTCTATTTCGGTAAGGCAGTGTACCGCCGCGGCTGCCGGCGAGCCTTTTATAAATCCGGAGCGGATTAATTCGCCTATCGAGTATGATAATTCTATGAAATCGAGTCCTTTTTCACGGCAGAACCGTAATAATCTGGAGGTAAGTTCTATGTCGTAAATTTCGTTCATCGAGGCGAACCCCGCTAAATGCTCGTATTCGATGTAAGCGTGTCTGCGTTTTTTGTCGTCGAAATAAAAATTTTTACATTTGATAACGCAGTTTTGACAGCAGGAAACTCCCGTACTGCCCTTTTTCTTGATCACGGCGTCTTTAAGCGCCTCGGCGGATATTTTCGTAATGCTGCGGCCTGAATCAAATTTAGTATAAAATGCCACGGGGAGCGCGCCGGCTTCGTGAAGAGGCGCTATCATAGAGGCTGTGCCGTATGGAGAAATCTGTTCTTTTATGGTTTGATTTTCAACGGCGGCGCCCGCAAAAATTTCGAGGTAGCGGTCATATTCGGATTTTTTATCTCCCGAAATTTTTTCCCAGAATCCCTGCCGGTCTCCGGCGTCTATTAAAATGGCCGTCAGTCCTAAATTTTTCATGACAACCCCGAGGCCGCCTCCGAATTGGATATCGGGCAGCCCGTAAGCGTCGTCGGCCGATACGGTTGAAATCGGAGAGTCGAAAGCCGCCATGGGCGACTGTATTAAGTAAGAACAATTGTCTCCGTGTATGGAGGCTATCCGTCCGGCCGCATCGTATATGCTTGCGCCGCAATATTTTTCGCCGGAAATTATCTGCACGCAGCCTTCGCTGATTTTAAGCGCGTAATTATATCCGGGCGCGGCGCCTTCTATTACAAGCGCGGCAACGCCGAGTTTGGCTAAGGCGTTTGCCGCTCTGGCAGGCCGGCTTATAATTTTGAGCCGGCCGTTTACCGGGCTGAGAGCGCCGAGACTGAGTATATCTGAAGAGCTCAACCGGCTCGAAGCGAGGGCGGCCTGCGCGATGACGATTTTTTTCCTGGCGGTTTCCTGCCTGCACCGGGTTGCCGCAGCGGGCTCCTGGCCGCGTAATATGGTTGAAACAAGAGCGCGCCCGAATAAAAATGAGCGCTCTTTTTCGTCGATCTTATCGAAGAAATCGTCTATAGTTTGAAATTTGACGCTTCGCCTGTTCAGATCGACGCAAATAATTTTCTGGTTTAAATCTTCGTTGAATGAATACAGCGCGGGCGAAGAACCTATGGTGTTTAAAGATATCGTTCTATAAGCTATGTTCTTTTGATCGAGGTAATGATAGAGGCGGCCGAGCTCGCCGGAGCTTAATATCAGTTCGTTTACGGCTATACGCGTCGAAGCGCCTTTAATTTTACTTACCTGCGAGGATATCAACGCGAATTCCGCTTCGAATGTTCTTAGATCGCCGTCTTTTATAGTAAGCGCGTTAGGGGCTATTTCAACGATAGAAGCGCCTGATGCTGCGGCGTTTTTAGCGGCAGCCGCCTTTTCTTCGGCCGGCGAAAGGCCGTATGGAAAATCTATAATGGAAACTATTTTAACTCCCGTCCCGTGAAGTTTTTCGGCGGCCTGTCTGACTAAAAACGGGGGAATTAAAATTTCGCTGTAGTTATATGTTTTTGCCTCTTCTATCAAAGCGCCGAGCGCTTCTTTCGAAACGCCCGCGGCTTTGATTAAAAAGTCGGAAACATTCAATACGTCGTTTTTGGAAAAGCTCATAATACATCCAGGACATTATTTGTGATATTAGCGATTGGTTAGTACCCTTTGGAATCGCTCACGGCGCCCGATACTATCGCTACTGAAGCCGACGCGCCCACGCGGGTGGCGCCCGCTTCGATCATTTCGCGTGCGGTTTTTAAATCGCGAACTCCGCCGGAGGCTTTTACGCCCATTTCGGGACCGACGGTCGAGCGCATAAGGGCGATATCGGCAGCAGTGGCTCCGCCGCCGCCGAAGCCGGTAGAGGTTTTAACAAAATGCGCGCGCGCGTTTTTTGAAAGCCTGCAAGCCGCGGTTTTTTCGGGGTCGGTGAGAAGGCTCGTTTCAAGTATTACTTTAACGGTTTTGCCGCCCGCGGCCCTTACCACCTGACGGATATCATCTTCAACAAGCTGCAGGTTGCCCGATTTGAGCGCTCCTATATTTATGACCATATCAATTTCGTCTGCGCCGTCGGCTATCGCCTGAACGGTTTCACACGATTTAGCGTTCGTCGAGGTCGCGCCTAATGGAAATCCGATGACGGTGCAAACCATTACGCCGCTTCCGATGAGTTTTTCTTTGCAGTATTTTACCCAGCCCGGATTAACGCATACGGAGGCGAATTTATATTTAGCGGCTTCGGCGCATAGCTTATCGATATCGCTCTGTTTGGCGTCCGGTTTTAAAAGAGTGTGGTCTATCATTTTAGCTAAGCGCGAATCGAATTTGCCGGCGAGCGAGTCTAGGCCCGGATTTGCCGATATGCGGACGGCGCCGGTGCCTTTGATCACGTTAATGTCGTTTTCGCGTTTGACGAAGCACTGGCCGCATGATACGCAGCCGGTCTGCGCCGTGCATTCGGAGGCGGCCGCGTTCGCTCCTGCTGCGGTCCGCGGCAGGGCTGAGTACGGGGCCATTTCGCGGCAGGCTTTTGAAAGCGCTGCGCATATCTGTGCGAGAGGAGTTACCGTAACTCCCAATTCGCTTAACTTAGCTATTTTCTGATTGATTTCGCGCATAATCGCGGGGTGAGTATTGCCGATCTGGTTTAAAAGCGGCTCGGCCGAGGCTATGAGCGGTTTTTTAGAAATAAGATGCCAGATCAGATAGTTGCAGACCATCGAGTCGGTGTTGAGGCTCGATATATGCGTAAGCGCCGAAAGCGACATAAAAGCCAGAACTACCGCGTCGTATTTATTTAAAAAATCGCAGCGGTCGCCGTATTGAAACGAAGTATATATATTGGCGGCGCGCGTTCTGGAAGCCAGCTCGTTTTTATCGAAAACCGCTTTAGCGCCGTCGGATAGAAGAATATCGTATTTTATATCCGATAATTTTTCCATTTGCTGATAAAACGCTTCGCGCATATTGGAAACGCCGGTGAGAACTATCAGTACGCCTGCCTGGCGGTTTTGCGGCGCCTGTTGATTACTTGGCGCGGCAGAAGTATTTTGCGGCGCCGGTTTGTTGAAGGAACTTAAAACTTCGCGCGTTATAAGTTCTATTAAATTTTTATTATCCATTCGAAAATTCTCCAACTTTAAAAATTTTACGGACCGGGTCCGTTAATCAAAAGATTATTCTACAGCCGGAAGTATTTTTTCGACGTCGTCGTGCGGAGACGGTATTACGTGTACGCCAAGAAGTTTTCCGACTTTTGAGGCCGCCTGAGCGCCCGCGTCGGTAGCCGCTTTTACCGCGCCTACATCTCCTCTTACCATGCATGTTACGTATCCGCCGCCGATTTGTTTCCAACCCATAAGTTCCACGTTAGCGGCTTTAACCATTGCGTCGCCCGCTTCTATCATAGGGACTAAGCCATAGGTTTCTATCATTCCGAGAGCTTTTTTCACAAAAATCATCCTTTCGTTTTTCGTATTTATTTTTTGACTTTTTCGTATTATCAGTTACTAAACCTTTAATTTATATGCCCATTTCTTACTTTTCGACGCTCTTCCAGCCGTCGAGATCTATAGTGTCTATGACGCCTACTATCACTAAATTCAGCGGTATTGTGCCGCGTTTTAAAACCATTTTAGCGGAACCGCCTTCTTTTAAAACCAGGACACTGTCGCCCTCGCCCGAATCGACGGAATCGACTGCCACTAAAGGCTTGCCGGTTAAATTGCCGTTTATATCGGTCTGCCTGACAAGCATCAGCTTCAGGCCTTCTAATTTTTTATTTTTTACGCTCGATACGACATTGCCGAGTACTTTACCTATAAACATTAATCGATCCGCCAGTGCAGTATTTTTACTTTATTTTATCTTATTTTATTTAAGTTGTCACCGTTTTTTATTTCATCGACGATTCCGATTATACCCATGTCGGTCGGCGTATTTGGATCGTCGAAGGCAATGGTGGCCTCGCGGCTTTCAACCATAAGCACTATTTCATCGTAACCTGCGCCTACGGTATCGATAGCTATAAAAGCGGGCCCGATGGCATTCGAACTTTCATCGACCGGCTCTACGATTAAAAGCTTATGGCCGGTTAAAGTTTCCCATTTACAGCTTGAAACTAAATTGCCGCATACGCGTCCGAGTATCATTGATATAACACCGTGATCTTTTTTTTGCGCGCCATGTCCATAGCGAGGGCGGTTATCATGGTTCCCTTTTTTACCGTAAGGGTAGAGCCTTGTTCACAGTTGTTTTTAACGTAGTCTTCGCAGATAAGCTCGCGGTTGCCGTTGCTCAGACCGGGTGCTGAGGACTGAGCCGCTTTCGGGGCGGCGGCGTCCTGATTTCCGATAAGGGCCATTACCCGCTCGACGATCGTAGAAATCATTTGTTGCGGGGAAGATAACGCGCCGTTCATATAAGCGAGTATTTTATCCACTCTTTTTAAATGACGGCCGCCTTCGAATTTAGTTTCTAAGAATACGTCAACGAGCTTTTTGGCTAATCCCGGCCCTATTACCTGTGAACCCAAACACATTACGTTGGCGTTATTGTGCTCGCGGGCGTTTCTGGTAACGAATAATTCGTTGCAGGTAGCCGCGAGAACGCCTTCGACGCGGTTGGCGCACATGGCCGAGCCGATTCCAGCTCCGTCGATCATTATGCCGAAGGATGCCTGTTTTGATGCGACACATTCGGCGACCTTAAAAGCGAAATCAGGATAATCGCACGCTTCGCGGGAGTTTGTACCCGCGTCGTAAACGGTGTGGTTTAAACTTTTAAGGTATTCCGCCAGAACGCACTTGAGTTCGTAACCGCCATGGTCGGAGCCAATGACTATATTCATAATCGATCCGCCTTTAACTTAAATTGCGGCTTTTTAAAGGTGTTTAGCCGCGCGTTGTTATTTTAAGTCTAATTGAGGAATTAATTTTTCGGTTTCCGAGTGCGGTCTTGGAATAACGTGTACATGAAGAAGTTCGCCGACTCTCTGTGCAGCTTGAGCGCCCGCGTCGGTAGCCGCCTTAACGGCTCCTACGTCGCCTCTTACCATAACGGTCACGAGCGCCGCGCCTATTTCGACTTTGCCGACTAACGCTACGTTTGCCGCTTTTACCATGGCGTCAGCGGCTTCTATCGAACCGATAAGCCCTTTTGTTTCTACCATGCCTAATGCTTCTTTTACCATTATTAATCCCCTTTCGAAATTTACTTTGAACTAATCTGCCTGCACTTAACCAAGGAATTCAGCAGGCATATTTTTTATGCGACTAATTATATTATTTATTTTTAAAAAAGTCAAGCAAAAACGATTTTTGCCTTGTAACATTGTTTGTTTTAGGGTATAATATGTCGTGTATGAAATTTGAAACGCTAAACAATAAATTCAGCGATTACAGTACGGAGGAAATATATCATGGATAAAAAAATAGAGGCCAACCCGAATATAAAGTCGATATGGCCGCATAAAGACCCTTTCGCCAAGCCCGCCGTTAAGCACGAGCAAAGCCAGGCCGAAAAAGACACGGAGGCTAAAAATAAAAAAGACGCTTCGGATCTGGCTGACGCGCAGGCCGGCGAGGCGGCGGCTGCGGCCGACGCGGCTAATACCGAAGAATTAAAGGCGCGCGGCAGAGTGCCTACCGTTATAAAAGTCGTCGATTTCACCGGCGGCGTGGACGGTAATTTATTAAAAATGACGATCTCTGTTCGTAATGCCGGCGACGCTCTTGCCCGCGACGTTAAAGTAAAGTGCATCGGCAACCCCAGATTAAGCCTTATATCAAGTCCCATGGCTACCGTCGGCGATATCGTTCCGCGCTCGAAATCGATCGCGCAGTTCGTTTATGGAATGCCCGACAATTATTACGAAGAATACGCTAATTTTGCCGTAAGCGCGGAGGCCGAAAACGCCAAGGCTTATTCGCAGTTGTTCACGCTTAAAACGGGCCGCCGCATTATGACGGCTACCGAGGCCATGGAAAAAATGCAGGCCGAAGCCCGAAATCAAAAGGGCGGCAAAGATAGTAAACATTAAATTTGACGCGACATCAATCAATAATTAATTAATTTCTGGAGGTATCCGCCGGCATGAAAAATCTTATATTCGTTCTCTCGTCAGTACTGATCCTGTTCGTAATATTCGCCGCTTATCAGCTTTCTAAATTTTTTTCGGTTTCATCGGGCACGAAAATATCGCAATATCAAAATCCGAAAAACGCTCTTTTAGTGATGGATATGCAGGTAGAATTTTCAGATTCCGCTCAAAAAATTATCACGGCGGTTAATAACGCCGTAGATTATTTTTCGTCTAAAAACGATACCGTCGTTTATATTAAAACCCAGTACCGCAAAGATGATCATCTATTGAATTTCATCCGTAAAAATTCGGCCCTCGAAGGCGCGAACGGGGTTAATTTTGTTCCCGATTTAAAGGTAGTCTCCGGGAATATATTCACCAAAGATAGAATGGACGCTTTTTCAAACGGCGCGCTTGATGATTTTTTAGTTAAAAGTCAGATCGGCCGTATATTCGTAGTCGGTCTCGACGGCTGTTACTGCGTCGATAAAACCGTCAGGGCGGCTCTCAGGCGCGGCTATAAAGTCACGATCATAACCGACGCGGCCGTTTCAAAAAAAGACGCCGAATTCGGCGCGGTCAAAGAAAGTCTTAACCAGCTTGGAGCAGAGCTTGTTTCGAGCGACGAATTAATCAAATAAAACTTTACTATCGTCGAATTTTATCAGCACACTTTAGACTGCATCCCGGCGGTGTAAAGCGTTGCGGCGTTTCTGCCGGCTTCTTTAGAGTTGTATAGCGCTATATCGGCGCATTTAATCATTTCATCGGTGTCTTTAAAATTTAAGTCCGCGCTCCTGCTCTGCTTGTCAACTACTACCGAAGAAATTCCTATCGAAATAGTTACTTTAAGCGCTCCGCGTTCCGATTCAAATGCGCTTGTTTCGATCGATTTGCGAAGCCTTTCGGCGAAGATCATTGCGCCGGCCGCGTCGGTTTCGGGAAGCAGCATAATAAATTCTTCGCCGCCGTAACGGGCCGCTATATCGGTTTCGCGCACCGATTTTTTAACGACGCCCGCGACCGATTTTAAAACGAGATCTCCTATCTGGTGGCCGTAAGTATCGTTGAATTTTTTAAAATGGTCGATATCGGTCATTAATACGCTCAAGCTGCCGCCGTAACGCTTGACGCGTTTGAATTCCTTGCCGGCGACGCCTAGAAAATATCGGCGCACATATAAAGATGTCAGGCTGTCGAATACGGCCAGCTGGTATAAGTTGGCGTTTTCGATTGCAAAACCTGCCTGCGTGGCTATTACTGAAGTTAATTGTATATCGTTTTCGTTGAATATGCCGCCGTCTTTTTTGTTGACCAGAATTATTACTCCGGCCAGCTCGCCTTTGTAAGTAGTCAATGGTATCGCCATTATGGATTTAAAATCGGGGTTTGTTTTGAATACGCCCGCGATTGTATCGTCGCCGGAAGTTTGATAGTTATAGATCACCGATTTTTTATCTTTTAATATCCGTGAGTAAATCGGTTCAAAGCCGGCCGGATTGGTTTTATCGGTATCCAAGGCTATGCGGTTTTTAAACGCCGTGTCTTCTTCGTCGGTCATCATAATAAATCCGTGGCCGGCATCGACGATATTTATTGTTTTTTCAAGTATTATTTTAAAAAGAGAGTTCATATCGCTTATCGTGGTTATAGTTCTGGATATGTCGTAAAGCGCCGATAATTCGGCAACCTTTCGTTCGAGTTTTTTATTGGATACTTTGAGGTCTATGTTTGTAAAGTGTAACTTGATAAAAAGCTGGTAAAATCTCGTCACTATAAATAAAATCAATATTTCGGCGAGCGGAGCGACCGTTTCGAATAATATCATGGATTTGGAATATAGAATATAGGTGATGCCGAGGACTGCCCCTGCATAGGCCGTAAGGTAGATTGCGTCAAAAAAATCCGGTTCGTTTCTGATTAAAAAATAAAAAACCAGAGTGCCGAGAAGTATTATTACTAAGGCGCTTATGGCGCGGGCGGGCCTTATTATAAAGTCCTCGTTGATTATATTATCGACTATCTGAGCGTTTATTTCCATGCCCGGAATAGTGCCGAGCGGGCTGAGTTTTATGTCGGGTAAAAGCGCCGACTGCGCGCCGACAATAACTGCTTTGCCGCGGAAAAGCGATTTGGGCAGTTCTTTTTCCGTTGAATTTAATATCTGCGTGTAAGAAAATTCGGGAAAAAGTCCGGTCCGTGAATTTCCGTTGAATTTTATCATGTAGGCGCTATTTTTTTTTATTTTATAGCGTGATAGACAGTAGTAGTCGAATACCGGTATCCGCGTCCCGCCCGCCGATATATAAGAAGCGCGGCTGTTTATTTCGACCGGGCGGTTCTGGCGATGCCGCATCAATGCAAGCGCCATTTTCATAGACAACGAAATTTCGAGCGTGCCGTTAATTTCTTTTATGAGCTCGACGTTTCTTATTACGCCGTCCGGGTTGAGGTCTTCGAAATCGACGTTTACGAATCCAGCCGAGCCGGCCGCCGTTTTGAAATAAGGGTGTGAATCGTCGATATCGTATGATTCACGAAAGGTCTTTGTGTCTATCATGTGTTCGGATTTAACGAAACGATTGGCTAATATAACGTTTCCGGCGGAGCGCAGCGCAGAGGCGAACGCTTCGTCGTCCGGACCGTCTTCGGATCTCATCGAAAAAATTATATCGAAACCTATTACGGCCGCGCCGGCGTCTTTGAGATAATCGATAAGCCGGGCGTGAACGGAGCGTTTGAAAGGCCATGGTCCGTAATTAGCGATATCTTCGTCCGTTATGGTCACTAACACGACGTTGTCGGAGACTTTTTGATTTATATTGCGCTTGAATCGAAAATCCTGCGTTTTAACCTCGAAAGGTTCGAAAAAGTTAAAAATAAGTAAAATGCATACCGTAAAGGTAATTGCTATAAAAATATAGGTTTCTTTTTTCTTCAACATGTAAACAGGCCTTGCATTGATTTTTCATATCATGCTATCATAACTACGGCTAAAAGTCAATTAAAAGTCGATAATTGCGTCGGCTTGCGGTTAAATTAAATTAACTTGAGGCAAACCCGAATTAAAGTGTTGACATATTATAATATTTTATGTAAAATTATGCGTGAAGTTACAGCCCGTTTTTTTCCCGCGGCGGCTAACCCGGTTTATGGTTCCTCGGGGCACGGCATTTTAAAAAGTTTTTGAAAAGGTGATTAAATTGAAAAAAGTTTTAAACGGAATTATTTGCTTTCTTCTTATGTTTTTTGCGGCAGCGGCTTTAAATATTATGCCGGGTTTCATTTTATCTTTTTCGGCTGAATGCAGCGCGGCGGAGGCGTCCGGATTATCTAAGCCTTCGGGCGGCGGCTTCGCAAAGACCATGGTAACTATCGGAACCGGCGATCCGCGCGGGCTTTATTATTTTTGCGGCAAGCGCATCGAAAAGGTTATTAACCTTACCAATAAAAAATATAGCGTTTTAGGGCGTCAGTCTAACGGCGCATTCGATAACATTTCATTCGTGGCCGATAATTCCTTCGACTTCGGATTCAGCCAGTTAGATATGCTGCTTCGCGCGCAGGCAGGAACGGGCGAATTCAACGGCGTTAAACACGAAGAACTTGTCGTGGTCACGGTTTTATTTCCCGAGGTTTTCACTATCGTCGGAAACGATAAAATTCAGCGGATCGAAGATTTTAAAAATAAATCGATATCGACTCATCTTCCCGGTTCGGGAGTTTATCAAAACTCGACGCGCTTTCTTGAAATAGCCGGGCTCGCAGATTCAGTTAAAAGGGTCGGCCTCAATATGGGCGATACGCAAAAGCATTTTTGCGGCGGTCATATCGACGGCTTTTTTTCGGTTATAGGTATGCCCGCGGCCGTTATCAATAATTCCATTGCCGCAACCGAAGGCGCTAAAGTAATCGGCCTGTCCGGGGAGCTTAAAAATAGAGTATCCGATTCTATCAGAGGATTTGTTCCCTACGAAATCCCGCCTCAAACTTATGCCAATGATAAACCGGTGCCTACCATAGCCACTTTCGCCGTAATATTCACTACTAAAAAAACTTCGGGCGATACCGTAAAAGTTTTTTTAAACACTATTTATTCGCTGCCCGATTTCAGCACGGCGGCCGGCACCAAACACGGCAAGGTCCAATATATTTCTAAAGAAAACGCGGCTAAATTACTTGGCGGAGTTAAAGACCTTAAAATTCACGACGCCGCGGCGGAGTTTTTTAACATAAAACAGGTTAATAAACAAAAAACAAAATAACAGGGGGTAGTAATGAAAAGAAATTTCAAATGGTTGTTCACGCTCGTAATGGCAATTATGTTCTCTATCGGAGCTTCGCTTGCCGGCGCTGCCGATATCGACAAAAGAATCTACGACGAATTTAAAAAGAAAAGTGATTCGTCACGCGTGTCAGTTATTCTCAGGCTTAAATCACAGGTCGTTTTCAAAAATATACCGCGTAACGTTAACCGTTCCACCTACGTTAAACGCGCGTTAGAAAATCATGCCCGTCTTTCTCAGCGCTCATTCGTCGATTATATCAAATCGCTCGATAAAAATATCGCCTACGAATCGTTATGGATAACTAACGCCGTCGTAGTCGCCTGCGACCGTTCCACCCTCGATTTATTATCGGCGCGCGAAGAAATCGACAGCGTGTGGCTTAATTCGACCGTTAAATTGATCCAGCCCGTCGATGCGGCCTATCAGCCGGGCGCTAAAAAAGCTTCCGGCAATGAGTGGAATATCGATCTGGTAAACGTTCCGGCCGTATGGGAAAAATACAATCTCCGCGGTGAAGGCGTGCTTCTCGGCCATATCGATACCGGCTGCGACGGCAATCACCCCGACTGCAAAGATAAAATATACGCTTTCCGCGATTTCATATCCGGCAACAACGCCGCGCCATACGACGATCAGAGCCACGGCACGCACACCGTCGGAACCATACTCGGCGGAAACGCCTCCGGCAAGTTCATAGGCGCCGCGCCCCGCGCAACTATCGCCGTAGCTAAAGTTTTCGACAAGAACGGCAGCGCTAAAGACGACGCGATATTAAAAGCCATGCAGTGGATAATGGACCCGGACGGAAATCCCAATACCCCCGACACTCCCCGCTTAGTTTCAAATTCATGGGGTTCGTCGCAGCTTTCTAAAACCTACTGGGACGTAGTTTATAACTGGCGCGCAGCCGATATCTACCCGCTTTTTGCAGCCGGTAATTCCGGCCCGTCGCCTAAAACAGTCGGCACTCCGGGCGGATTCCCGCACTCGGTAGCCGTCGGCGCCTCCACTAACACCGATAAAATCGCATCTTTCTCATCGCGCGGCCCCGTCGCATGGGACGGAGTCACCTTTATTAAACCCGACGTTTCAGCGCCCGGCGAAAATATATATTCGGCCATGCCCGGCGGAAAATGGGCTTCCAAATCAGGCACTTCGATGGCGACGCCTTTAGTCGCCGGCGTGATCGCTCTTTTATATCAGGCTAAAGCCGATCTTACGATCGACGAAATTACGCAGATACTCGAAACCACGGGTAAAGATCTCGGCGATCCCGGTAAAGACAACGTGTTCGGCTCCTGCCGCATAGACGCGTACCAGGCGGTTACCAGAGTTTTAAATTCAGGCGCGCTTTCGCTTAAAGTAGTCAGCCCTGACAACAACCCGTTAGTGGCTAAAGTCGAAATCAACGATAACATTAAATTTGAAACTAAAGGCGACGGCAGCGCTAAAACAACCCTTGAAACAGGCGCGTATAAGGTTAAAATATCCTGCTTCGGCTATATAAGCGAATCGTTCGGAATCACGATCGAAAAAGACGGTACATACAATAAAACCGTAGTTATGAATAAAGCTCCGCTGAGTAACATTACGGGCGTCGTTTGCGATAAAGTTTTCGGGCTTCCCGTCGCCGCTATGGTACACGTTGTAGATTCGCCCGTGCTTCCAGTCCAAACCGATCCGAAAACCGGTAAATTCGTCATCTCGGTTCCCGCGGGCGAATATAAATTGAAAGCCGCCGCATTCAAATATAAAACCGAATTTTTAACGGCGTCGATTTCAAATTCGCCCGTCGTCGTTAAATTTGAACTGCAGGCGCTTCCGCCTGTTTTGATCGTGGCCGATTCTTCCGATGCGGCTAAAATAGCTAAATATTACAAAACCGCCGTCGAATCGCTCAAATTATCGTATACCTATCACGACGCGGCCGCCGCTGACGCCATTACCAGCGATCTTTTAATACAGTATCCTTTAGTTATTTGGTTCACCGGCGCTGATTCCAGCAAAACCCTTACCGAAGCCGATCAGAGCGCGCTTACCGCTTATCTCAACGCGGGCGGATCTCTTCTGCTCACCGGCCAGGATATCGGTTACGAACTTAAAGATAAACAATTCTATACTTCAATGCTGTCAGCCAAATATATAGCCGACTCCGCTAAAACAAAAAATATCGCCGCCGATTCGGGCTTTGCCGAATTCGAAGGGTTTAACGCGGTTTTAGACGGCACGGAAAGCGCTAATAACCAGAAATACGCCGACGTTATTTCATTTTTATCGCCCGCTAAACTGATACTTAATTACCAGGCGGCCGACGGCACCGGTAAAACAGGGGCCGCAATCGCAGTTAAAACCGATGTGTACAGACTCGTATATCTCGGTTTCGGCTTTGAAGGAATTAACGGCGAAGCGTCCAGATGCGATTTTATGAAACGCGCCGTCGCTTTCCTTATGCCCGCAACCGACGCTAAAATTAAATCGCTCGCGGCGGCCGAAGCGCGCCTCGGCTCGTCTAAAAATGAAAAAGATATAGCCGCTATAGCAGAACTCGAATGCGAAAAAATAACAGCCGAAGTTAAAAAAATGAAATTCGAAAAATTAAACTCTTTCATGGCTAACTTCGAAAAGAACCCCGGCGCCCAGATCTATAAAAAAATGGGATCCGGACTTAGAAGCAGCCTTATTCACGAAGTTAACGCCGATAATGCTGCCGCTTTAAAACCGGTTATAGATAAATTGTCAACACTTTTGAACCAGTAAGATAAATTGCTAAATAACTTATTTTAAGGCAATAAGATAAGTAAGACTATAAACTAAAAAACTAACAGATAACAGATAACAAACAAATAAATTAATAATTTATTTTAAAAGGGAGGGAGAAAAGGTTAGCAACCCTTTCTCCCTCCCTTTACCCTCCCTCTATCTGCAAATTGCCTGACGCTTTTTTGTTAGCTTGTCGATATCTTTTCTGGTCAGGGCGTTAATTTCTTGTTTCCATTTCCATTTATATTTATATTCATATTTATTTGTCTTTGCCTTTTTTTTGTTTCTTGCTTTTTACTTCTTTTCCTGCCAGTTTGCTTGTTTGCATGTGCGCGCGGACGCGCGCACATGCGTAGCATTAATGGCACCACTGCATATATATACTGCGGCTCGCGGTATAAAACTAATGAAAATCGAGTCTAATAATCGCACAGCTAAAAATTTGTCGAATGCATCGGATAAAAATTTCCGAAATTGAACCTAATCAATTTTAGTAAACGAAATTAATTAGTCATCATTGCCGGCAATAAAACTTAATTGTGTTTTTTACAATAATTATAAATTGATCGTATTTAGCAATGATTTGAGGCGTATGATAAAAGCTGTTATGCATTAAAGCATTACCGTGAGCTGAAATCTTATGTTCCAGCGGTGCGTAAATAGCATGCCTTCGCGCACGCAACGCGTGCGAGGAGGCAAAACTCGCAAAGAGCATGAAAATAGTTTAAGGCAGGAAAGAAAGATAAAAGAAAGATAAAAGAAAG
>CAYTCW010000059.1:23534-26521 GCA_964436235.1 uncultured bacterium | reverse complement strand
AAACCGCTACGAGCCATCAGGCGCCGTCGAAAGGAAATAAATGCTGGCCTTAAAATTAACTTTCATACCGCTTTTCATCATATTTTACGCGGCCGGAAAGGCAGCGCTCAAAAAATATGGTAGCGGAACTGCCGACCGTTCGCTCAGAATTAAAATCAATCTTGCTTTTTTTTTAGTTTTTCTATTCTGCGTAGCATTTGCGGCATTTATAAGGCTCGCCTTCGATATAGAGCTAATGCTTCCGCAGATAATCAGAATACACGCCACGCATTTTAAATGGTTCGGCATCCAGTTTTTATTTGTCTGTTTAACCGGTTTTGCGGCCGGGTTATATTCTGCCGAACCATTAAATATGAGACGAAAATTATATATCACCACGGCGCTTTTATCGCTTGTCATATTATATTTCGAGCATTTTTACACCCGGCCGATTTACGCGCTGTGCACGGAGCGCACTAAGGACGGCTTCGTGATCCAGTCATTTCAGTCGTCCTGCGGCCCTTCCGCGCTGGCAAATCTTTTTATTCTGCACGGCGTAAAAATATCGGAACGCGAATCTGCAAAAGCGGCGAGAACCAGATATACCGGCACTACCGGCGACGAATTGGCGATAGCCGCGGCGGCGCTTAATAGCGAGTATTACGCGCATTACTTTAAAATGACATTTGAAGATATCGAAAAAATAGATCTGCCCTGTGTGTTAAGTTTTAACGAAGAACATTTCGTTACTTATATCGGAAAGAGAAAGCATCTTTTCGAATATATAGATCCATCCATAGGCATCTGCATGGCAAAAAAAGAAGACCTCATCAAAGAATGGGACAATAAAGCGCTGTATATATACCCGAAAGATTTCGCATTCAGCCTGAAAAAAGGCGGAAACGACGGGCGTCTTATCGGCGTCAAAAAAGCGCTGGCGCAAATATACGAGGATAGAACCGCGCAACGAATAATAGCCGCTACGGCGGCAGCGGAAACGGCTGAAATTTTTAACGGCATTTATGACGATAGTTTCGAAATAGAATTGACGCGATTTGCGGACGATTATAAAGTTAAACGAATGGCGGCTGATGGGATAGATCCCTATTTGAACTTAGTGATATTTTCTAACGCGGAGCGTTTAAAAAAGCGGCCGCCCCGTTAGTAAACCGTTTCATGACCGGCCGAACATATTTCTTTACAAGCCTCTTCTTCAGTGTCGTACATGGCAAAAAGACTGTCGAAGTTCATCATCTTTAAAACGTCGCGGACGCTTTCGTTGAAATTGGTCAGTGCGATCCGGCCGCGTCTTATTTTAAGCAGTTTACCTATCACTAAAAAACTTCTAAGACCGGCGCTGGTAACGTAATCCGTGTCTTTTAAATTTATAATAAAATTTTTTTCCTCAGCTGCAATCTGGTCTATAATTATTTTTTCGAATATCTGCGACGATTCGCCGTCTATGACGCCTTTCAACAATGCGACGATAATCCCGTTGCAGTCATTACGCTTAACGATCTTAACTTCCATAATTTAATCACCTGATAAAAAAAATTTATCGAAATCAGAGCCGCGGCATCGACAATAAAAACAATTAAATTATTATATACGCAACGGATAAAAAATGCAATAGTTTTTACATAGTTAATTTTAAAATTAAAAACTACATCAAATGTTGCCGACAATTTTATATTTATTTGATTTTATAGTGGACAAAAAAAACTATAAAGGTTATAATAAAACCTCGTAGATAAATCAAGTTGAAAAAATATATAAAGCGGGGGATAATAATGAGTGAAAAAGTCCAGAGGATTCTTGTAATTAACTGCGGCAGCTCATCATTAAAATATGAAGTTTACAAAATGCCTGAAAGAAAGAGCATCGGGCGCGGTCTGATCGAGCGCATCGGCGAAAAAACGGCCAGGATAAGTCAAAACGGCAATGGCAGCAAATACGAACTCGAAACGCACATAAACGACCATACCGAAGCCATGCGTCTGATGGTAAAAGCCGTCACCGACAAAGAAAAGGGGTTTTTAGGCTCCATAGAAGAAATCGACGGCATCGGCCACCGCGTAGTCCACGGCGGCGAGCAGTATTGCGAATCGGTAATAATCGACGACAAAGTGATTAAAGCTGTCGAAGACAATATACAGCTCGCCCCGCTGCATAATCCGCCTAATTTAATCGGCATAAGAGCCGCTGAAGATGTTTTTGCGGGCAAAAAACAGGTCGCCGTGTTCGATACGGCATTCCATCAAACGCTTCCGCCGAGCGCTTATCTGTACGGCATTCCGCGTGAATTTTACGACAAACATAAAATAAGAAGATATGGATTTCACGGCACCAGCCATCGTTTCGTAGCCAGCGAGGCCATGCGCATTTTAAAACGATCGCCTGAAAATACTAACGCCATCTCCTGCCACTTAGGCAACGGAGCTTCCATCACGGCCATTTTTCACGGCAAATCCTACGACACTTCGATGGGATTCACGCCGCTCGAAGGCCTCGTCATGGGAACGCGCTGCGGCGACATCGATCCGGCGATCGTAATTTATATGGCTGAATCTTTAGGCTTGCCTATCAAAGAAATCAACAACATATTAAATAAAAAATCGGGCCTGCTCGGATTATCTGGAATATCCAACGATCTGCGCGACATCGAAAAAGCCGCCGAAGAAGGCAACCAGCGTGCGCAGGAAACTCTCGAAGTTTACGCGCACAGCATCAGAAAATATATAGGCGGATACGCCGCTAATATAGTAAAAGTGGACGTACTGATATTTACGGGCGGCATAGGCCAGCACGGCGTAAAAATGCGTGAACGCATCTGCCACAGGCTTAAAAATATAGGCATAGTAATGGACTATCAGCGCAATTCCGAACTCGGGGCGGTCGAAGGAATAATATCCACCGATTATTCGCCTACTACCATAATAGTAGTGCCTACCAACGAAGAACTGCAGATAGCCATAGACGCCTACGATCTTATATTCGGCTGATTTAAA
>CAYTCW010000059.1:0-23434 GCA_964436235.1 uncultured bacterium | reverse complement strand
GCTGATTTAAATCAATATAGGCGGATTGCCCGTCAATAAGAATTCGCAGTCCCCCGTTTGTGATTCGTTTTTAATAACGCATGCCACATAAGATTTAAAATTAAGCGAATCGCCGGGGGATATGCGGTATTCGTTGTCTTCGTTCAATTTTACGACCGCCTCGCCGCTCATCATATATAAAAAGCGCTCGCCGCTTATATCGGGTTTGAGCCTGGCTACGGTAATCGAAGAAGCGGGACTTAAAACGACGGAAAATGATTCTATGACATTGTTTTCTAATTTTGAAGCAAGAAGCGAAAGTTTCACTCCGGCCGAAGTATTTACCAGAGTTTCTTTTTCAGCGGCCCTGATAAAAATATGACTTTTTTGTTCTACCTGCTTAAAAAAATCTGAAATATTGACTTTATAATATTTTAGAAGAACTTCGAGAGAGTTTAAAGACGGCGAAGTTTTGTCGTTTTCGATTTGAGACAGTAAACTTGCCGTTAGATTAGTGCTTTTGGCAACCTCGTTCAAAGTAAAATGTTTTTCTTTTCTGATTTTTTTTAAAAAAAAGCCTATATTCATATCGCTCTCCAACTATTTATAAAATGCCGGTTTATAACTTCGGTAAGGATAAGTCGCAAAATAAAACTTCCGGTAAAACAACGCAAACCTATCATGATTACTTTTGTTACCTATTATATTAAATTAAAATTGAATTGTCAATTAAAATTAAGCAAAACTTAATTAATTAGTGCAGCGAATGCAATGATGTAGTAAATTACAACACCGCTGTAGATTTTTACGGCGAGTAAACTCTTTTACCTGCTTAAAATCATTATTTAACCGTCAAAAACAGCGGTATGATAATTGCTTTTCTTTTTTTCAACCACAGGAGAACATATAGAAAGCGAGGCAATTTTATGAACATTAAAACTATCGGTGAAAAATACAGGCAATCAAGCCGGGCCGCGGAGGCAAAGCCTTTCACCCTTCTGGTGATAGATGATGATATCACGGCTTCGTTTATAATTTTCGAAGCTTTTTCGAAGGTGATGGGTCATAATGTTTACTGCTCTAACAATGGAAAAGACGGAATCGAAATGTTTAAAAACAATAAATTCGACCTGGTAATAACCGATATAAATATGCCGGATATGAACGGATACGAAACCGCCAGACAAATAAGAAAGTACGATAAAAAAATTCCGATTATAGCGCTTACCGGCAGTCCGGACGCCGATTTAAGCGAAAAGGTCAAAGAAAGCGGCATGAACGCTTTTGTATTAAAACCCTATAATATTTTTTCGCTCGCCCTTCTAATAAATTCACTGATTGAAAATTCCTCGGATATCTGATATAATATCCCACGAAAGAAAAATAAAAGGAGATTTAAATGCAGATACTCGACGGAAAGAAAACGGCCGCTTATTATCGCTCGCAAATAGCTAAAAAAATTGAGCAATTAACTAAGACCGGCGCTCCGCCGCCGAGACTTGCCGCTTTTTTAATCGGCGATGATAAAGCCTCGGCGATGTATATTAAAATGAAGGAAAAAGCCTGCGCTGAAGCCGGAATACTGAACCGTACGCACATATTAGACGCCCGGACGCCCGAAACGAAAATAATAGAACTTATCGAAGCCGAAAACGCCGATGCGCAGACTGCGGGCATCCTCGTTCAGCTTCCGCTTCCGAAACATTACGACGAAAAGAAAATTTTATCGCATATAGATCCGGCAAAAGACGCGGACTGTTTTTTACCGCAAAATATAGGCCACATGTTTCTCGGCGAAGAAACTACCGTAATTCCGTGTACTCCGTTAGGCGTAATGAAACTGCTCAATTTTTATAAAATAGATCCCGCCTCAAAAGAAGTCTGCATCATAGGCCGGTCAAATATAGTCGGCAAGCCGCTTGCTTATCTTATGCTCAAACAAAATGCGACGGTCACTATCTGCCATTCAAAAACTCTCGATTTAAAAGGCGTCGCCTCGCGCGCCGATATATTGGTGGCGGCTATCGGACGCGCTAAAATGATCGATGCGTCATATGTAAAAGAAGGCGCGGTAGTCATCGATGTGGGTATCAACCGCATTGAAACGGCTGGCGGCGGCTATGAAACCTGCGGCGACTGCGACTTTGAATCGGTATCTAAAAAAGCGTCTTATATTACGCCGGTTCCGGGCGGAATCGGCCCTATGACGATAGCCATGCTGCTTTACAACACGCTTTATAATTACGTTCTGATGAAAAAACTCGATATCGACATGAATATTGAAACGCAATGATGCATCTAAAAAGGATATAAAACCCGGAGCCTGAAATTAAATTTTTCAGTCAATAGATAAGAGCCGTCGTCGTTATCGGTTTTTAACAAAACCGTTTCTACGGCGGCTTTTTTATAATGCGACAGGGCAGATATTTTATAAGTGCGGATGCGCCCGATTTCTTCGCTCAACCCGTCAGCGCGTGTAAATTGAGGCGTTATGGCGAAGTAGCTTTCGGCGGAAAGCGCGGTTTTAAACCTGTCGTTGAGCTGTGATTCTATTTTAAAGGCGCCGATATATTTCTGATAGAAAAAGATAACGTTGCCGTCTATGAGGTCGGCCGCGTTTCTTTTAAGAAGAAAATAGCCGTTTGCCGTGCTGTTTGAAAGAAGTTCAAGGCTGATTTTATTCAATTTGCACCCGGCGGCTATTTTATTTAAATTAATATCCGCACCGGCCCGGCAGGCAACAAAAGGGCTTAGATAATTAAATCCGCTGCGCCTGTACCCTGCTTTATAATTGACCGTTTTTGCGCTCGATTGATTGTAATCGACTATGATAAAATCGCGGCGGCTGTTAAACGCGCCGGCGGCATATAAATCACCATAATTAAACCCGTAAGTTTTCAAAGAATTAGAGTAATCCGCGCTGAACTGATAGTTTAAAAACGCCGCCGCTTTTTTAGTGACGGTTCTTGAATAATAAAGGCCGCCTTTAGCTTTTTTATCGAATACCGGATTCATGATATCGAAGCCGTAAACGATATCTTTTAGATCGAATAATTTGTCATGACCGCTTTTATCGCGGCGGTCGTGAAACATTCCAAAATTAAAGTCATAATTCGCGCCGCTTCTTTTGATATATGCTTCATTAAGCGTCAGCGCCTCGAGCTCATTGATTCCATTATGGCGTTTAAGATACGAATCGCCTTCAAAACTGTAAACTTTTGCTTTCATAGCGATATCGACGCCGGAAGTATCTTTTTTATCGATATCTATCCACAAAATATTGAATATGGCGTGACGCCCCGTCGAATCGCCGGGATCGATTATATTAAAACGGCCTTCGTATCTCGAATTAATATTAAGCGCGGCGGCGCCGTAGTTTAATAAAGTTTCCTGTGAGGCGTAAAGCCTCGCGCTGCAAGGTAACAATAACACAAAGAATATTGCCGCGAATAAAATAAAGAAATAAAATTTTTTAGTAATTATCATCTTATATTATTTTTCGGTAATATTTTGACAATTTTGACAATTTTTGTTAGTATAAAAAAAATAAATGGTAAGTAATAACGAAATTACGATCACAGACTTGATCACAATTATAATCACAGATAGTAACAGGGCTATTTACCGTAATATGGAGAGAATAAAGAAATGATTAAAAAAATATATTGCACTATCAAACCGAAGGCTTGTAAAACCTTTATTTCAATTGCCGCCGCTTTTATTGCGGCCGTTTTCCTTTCAGGATCGCTATCTTTAATGACGCCCGGGCCGGCCGCAGCGAAGGACTTCGGCATCCAGCGGCAGGAAGCGTTCAAAGATTTAAACCAAAGATGGAAAAACGATTCGGCCGAAATGGAACTCAAATTTAAAAACCTTTCGCCCGACGATATTTTAACCGCCGAAAAACAGCTCTATTACTTATTTACGCATCGTGACGAATTTAATTTTTTATTCGCGCTGATATTAAAAAGCGATCATCCCGACGCGGTTGAATTGTCCGGCCGCATTCTCAACGACGAAAAAATCGGTTATTCCGCGAGGCGTTCGATATTACACGAAATTTCGGGGTATATGGCCTCGGATAAATCAAAAAACAAAGCGCGCGTGCGCCGGATACTTCAAAATTTTGCAGTCTCCGACACTGCCAAAAAATCGAATTATTATATTATAGCCGCGTTGAACGCTATTGCCGCCTGTCAGGATGAGGAAAGCGAAAAAATATTCACCGGGTTCTTTGATTCACAGCAAAACACGGCGGTTAAGGCCGAACTATTCCGCGCGGCCGCCGGTTTTAAAAACGGCGTCGATATGCTGAGCGCGGAATATAAAAAGGCGATCGATAAAAACGATATTAAAACCGCTATAGCCGCGCTTCGCGCAATGAGCGGAATTAAATCGGAAGCAGCTTATGACCGGCTGTCTGATTTATTAAAAAAGGAAAGCGCAAAAAACGGCGGCGGGGCTAATGGCAAAGGCCTGACAGCGGCCGATAATCCGCTTTACAATCACATACGCGACTGCGCGGCAGCGTGCGGCAATAAAAAATTCACGCCTGTGATAGAGGCGCTTTTAGCTTCAAAAAATGCGGCGGAAATTGATAAAGGCTTTGAATACCTTCTCTGGCAGTCTGATAACCAGATAAATGCCGCATGCAAAATTTATTGGCAATTAAACGAAGCACAGCATAAAAAATTTTATTTAAGAAAACTCGCCGATTTTTTGAAATCGAGAACTCTAAATTTTAAAAAAGCCTCCGCCGAAGAAATAAAATCCGCTTATTCCATCGTTAAAGAAGCCATGGCGCAATCCGAACCGGCGCTGAAAAAGGCGGCGTTCGAAATTATATCTGAAAATTTAAAAAATGAAGAATTCAAAACGCTCGTTAAAAATAACGGCGAAAAAGATTTTCTTACTCTTTTAGCTTTTTATATAAACGGCGAAAGAGAGGGAATTCTCAACTATATCAAAACCGCCGATTTTACCGAAACGGTTATTAAATATAAGGAAATAACCGGCAATTACCCTTCACGCTTCAAATTCGACGCGGCTGATTACCGCGGTCCGGAAGAATTAAACGCGTTTTTTAATTTTTTAAAACTTCAAACTCCTTACTTTCAGAAGCGCGTGATCGAAGATATCGCCGCCGCGGGCGATAAAGACCTCGTAAAAAAACTCGCGGAGTTTTCGCGCAACTGCCCGCCTGATTTTATTAAAACTTTAAAAAGCGTTATTACGGCTAATGCTGACCGGCTCGGCGTAGTAAACGACGAATACCTTCTTAATTACAGCGATTTTTCATCGAGCACGCAATATAAAAACATGACGGCTAATAAAAAATATTTCGAATCCGCCGGCGGCAGCCTGAAAAAATACCTCGTCACGCTTATAAGCGCCGGAAACTACGAAACGGAATACGCTTTTTCAGCCATCGCAGACTTTATAAAAAAAACACCCGAAGTTTTTATGGAAACGCTTAAAGATGAATACTATCCGCTGGAGGCCAAACTGCTATTAATCAGGGCCGCCGTCGAAAAAATTAATGAAATCAAAAACGAAATAAATGCCGGCGGATTAAATGAATTGATAACTACGGCCGGCGCGGACGCCCGCTTAGACGCTGCGGCAGTTAACCTTCTTGCGCAAATCGACACCGCGCAAGCCCTCGATGCGCTAAAAAAGGCGCTTGCCGCGGCGGCGGGCGATCCATACCGCGAACCGCTTCTGTTAAAAGCCGCTTCTTTTATAAAAACACCTGAGTGCGCGGAGTTTGTAATCGATAAATTCGTTTCGCCGGCCGTAGATATTATCGATTCAAAAGGCGGCGCGGCCGAAAATTCTGAAACAATTCACGGCGGCGAAACTTTTGCCGGCGAATCGATATTTAAAGCGGCCATGGAAGTTCTTCATGAATCGGGCGACCGCTCAAAAGCCGCAATCGAAAAACTTATTAATCAAAAACCTTTCGCCGCGCCGATTTTAATTCAATTTTCAGCGGCGGGCGAAGCGGGCGGAGCCGCGGTTAAATACTACTTAAATTCTTTCGACTCATCGCGTTACGCAAACCGCGAACTTAACTATCTGCGGCGCTTCGCCGATAAATCTTCCATAGAACCGCTGATCGAATTTTATAATAAAAAAGCCGGCGATATTAATGCGCGGCTCACGGCGGCGGCTATATTGTATAAAAACGGGATACCCTTTCCGGCGGCGGCCGTCATGGAAGATATTGAAAAATCCGGGTCCGGCTTCAAAATGATAGCAAAACTCCTCGACGCCGGTTTCGATCCGGATTTCATTATCGACCACTACGGCGCGGCTGAAAAAATTATATCGAACCCGCCGGACGGCCGTGATAAAATTTCACGCGCCTTCAAAAACGCCGAATCGGAATTTCACGAACGCTATCCGGGCTACGGCAAAGAATATATTCTTCCCGCGCCGCCGGAATTCATCGATCCGCGCGCAGTTAATGAAACAATTATTTCCGCGGCGTGCGATAATCAAAAATCAGTCGAAGTTTATCTTAAATATCTTGACGGCGCTAAAGCCTTTCACGGCTTCGAATCGGCTTTTTTATTAAAAGCTCTCAACGGAAAAAATTTATCGGAGCCTAATCTGATCGCAATATCGCGCGCCGCGCTCAAACACGGATTCATTAATTTAACGGGAGCCGCGCATAAACGCATAACCGCCGCAATCGAAGAAAAACTCGCGAACGAAAAAAACGCGAACGAAAAACCTTCGGCGGCCGAATATAACATTCTTCTCGACGCCCTTATCGACTCCTGCGATATCGGTGATTATAAAAAATGCCTCGCGATAATCGAAAATCTTGTTTCAACGAATAAAATATCCGCTGAAACATATTCAGATGCGGCTTACCGCCTCTGCTCGCCGATTAATTTAAAATCCGCGGGGTTTCAAAATCTATCGCTGCGCCGGAAAAGTTCGCTTATCAGGCATATATTATCCATGAATTCCTTCGATATAAACCTCACTTTCGGCGAAAACGCCCTTGAATTAACCATGGATTTTAACGCCATTCTTTCATCGAAAAACGCTGATACCAAGTTCATCGATTCTCTTATTCAAGAAAACGAAGGCAGTGAAAACGACTTCGACTATAATTACGGACCCGCTCTTTATCTGCTGCGGCTTATTAAAACTAACGGAGCGCAGGCTAAACTCGATTTTATTACCGCTTCGATCGATAAAATCGGAACGGGAAACCGTTACTATCGATTAGATACCATAGGCCGGTATTTTGAGATGTATGACGGCGATAATCTCATAAATTTATTCGCCGGCTACTACGCCGATAACATCGATAAAATTAAAAACGAGGATAAACTAATGCGATTAATCGCGAATGTGCTCAACGGCGATACTCTCAAAAAAATCATAAGCGATCATGAAAATAAAAAAGACGAATACGGCCTTTCACAGCATATATTCGACGCTTATGCCTCGCGCGGCGGGACCGATAGATTCACACACATTTCATCTTTTTGCGAATCGAAAAAATACGGCATAAAAAGCCGTGCGCTGGATTCTCTTAAAAACAGCGGCGATGAAGGGTTTGAAACTCTTAAAGCGCTTTTTGAAAAACACTGTAAAGACAAAAACAACTACAATGCCAACGATTATATTTCCGCCATGGCCGATACCGGCTCCGCGCGGGCCTTTAAATTTCTTTCCGCCGCGGCGCTCGATAACGGCTTAAAAAAATTTCATCCGCGCATAATCGACGAAACCGGCAAAATTAAAACCGCTGAAAGCCTTAACTGGCTTTTATCGCAGTTATTTATTCACGAACAAAGCCCGGGCATTTTTAACGCGCTCAATAATATGTGCCGCCAGATGATATTCGAATTTTTAGAAGCTTATAAAAACGCTTCAGGCAAAAGAAAAACCGCCGCCGCGTCTATTCTTTTCCAGCATTCGATCAAAAAGCCGTTCATTGAAATTATGGCCGCAGACCCGCAGCTAATAGCGGAGCTCGACAAAAACTTCAGGCCGTCGCCGCATTATCTCGAACGCGGCGATAACGGCGGAATTCTGCCTGAAAAATTAATGGAAAAGGCTTTATCTGCAATAAACGCGGTCGTAAAAGTTAACCTTAACGCCGATTATAAGCCCGAACGCGAAACCGCGGAATTCCATTCGTACCTCTGCCAGTTTCTCGGCCTCAGCCGCAATATCGACGATATTAAATTACTCATCGGCCTTTTAAATACCGGCGCCTGCGCATCGAGCGCCGCCAGGGCCCTTAATTATTCCCGTCTTGATATCTCCGAAGAACTAATCGCGGCGGCGCGCAATAAAAATAATAGCGCTAAATTCCAAAAAGATCTAATAACCCTTCTTATCAATAAAGACGTATCGGATGCCTCCTACATATATTTAAATGCGCTCGATTCAAAGGACGCGCAGCTTTTATCCTCCGCCATCGAAGCCGTTTCTAAATTTAAAATTAAAGAGGCCGTGCCGGCCGTTATAGGTATGCTCGATTCTAAAGAAAATAAAAACGAATACCATCTGATTAACTGCCTGCTTTCTTTTTCCACGGAGGCTTTTACTCCTCTACTCGACGCGGCCGCCTCCTCGGGCAATACCGAAGGTATTTACCGCGCGCTTAAAGGCATCGTGGACGCCGCGGCTTATAAGTCGAACGGCGAGGCAAAACGGGAACTTTCGAAGCAGCTGGATGAAAAATTTGAGCTTTATTCTAAAAACAATCTCGGAACGGCGCTTTTAATATCATTTCTACTCGCCGGCCTCGATGAATTCGATAAATTATCAATGCTTCTCGAAAAAGACGCCGATATACTTTTACTTGCCGGCGAAGGGCTTTTCGATTTTATCGCAAGCGATAAATTAGTAAAACTCGGTGATAAAGTATCGCTGCCTTTAGTAAACCTGCTTATAAAATCTGACGGAGAAAAAAACGGTTTCAAATACTCGATAATAGAGACACTCGAAAAGATAGGCGACGCGAGCATCGCGCCCGCGCTTTCTAATTACTTGAAAACCTGCCGCGACGATTATCTAAAAAGGCGCATACTCGAAGCGCTGTCTAAGATATTAAAAGACGGGCTCGCCGTTTACCTCGATATTCTCGCCGGCGAAAAAGACTATTACTTAAGGCGGCGTGCGACTGAAAACCTTGCGCAGATAGCTTCTTCCGATCAATACTGCCGCGGCGAAATTTTAAAACTGATCTCAGGCCGGCTCGAAGACGAAATCAAGGCCGTGCTTATAAAAGCCTTAGCCGGCGTTAAATACGCTCAGGCCGCCCCCGTCATGCTCGCCGCGGTTAAAAAATCCCGAACCCCTGTACTGCTCGAAGCCGCAAGCGACGGCTTATTTAAGCTCGATATCCTCGAAGATATACGGCTTAATTTAACCGGCATAATAAAAGAGCCTGAAACCGAATTAAACTCAGCCTATGCCGCCCGTGTTCTATCCTTCTACCGAGATTCTCAGTCCGTGGATATCATCGGCGCCGCGCTTAAAAAGGCAATCGAAAAAGGCGGAGCGCAGGCTAAGATCGAATTTATAAAAGCCGCCGCTTCAATTAATTCGCGCAGCTTTCTCGATGCGCTTTCATTGGCGACTTCCGATCCCGCCGGAGAGATCAGGACGGCCGCCGTTACGGCCGTTAAAATAATAGCGGGAAGCGCTTACGATAAATATTGCGCGCCCCCGCCGCCTCGTAACCTTAAAGCGGAGGGCGGCGACGGCGCTGTATTTTTAATCTGGGACGCCCCCGACGGCAGGGCTGTTGAAAGTTATCAAATTTACCGTGATAATAAAAAAATAGCCGCGATTCCGGCCGCTGCGTGCCAATATTCAGACAGCGGCCTGAAAAACGGCAAACGATTCAGCTATTTTATCAAAGCGACTGACGCGCACTCGAATATCAGCGCGCCGTGCAGCGCCGTCACTGCCGCCGCTTCAGCGCCGCCCGGTCCGGTCAATAATTTTAAATTGAAAGGCGGGCCGTCATATATAACCCTCAGCTGGCAATACGAGCCGCCAGGCGATAACGCCGTCGAAGTCGATCATTTTATAATCGAACGCAATTCAAAACCGGCCGCCAAACTACCTGCAAACTCAATCACTTACACCGATTACGGACTTTCGGCCGGTAAAATTTACGCATATAAAATTTACGCGGTCAACCGCATGGGCGGCAGCGGAGCGAAAGCGGGCGCGAGCGGCGCGCCACATTTTATAGTTGAAGGCGGCGAATAATTATGAAATATAATATCGAAACTAAAAATAAGATTAAATTAAATATAAATTACTATAAATTTTTAACTCTTACCATCAATTTAATCATTATTTTTGAATTAACCGCTTTATTATTTCCCGCCGCTTTATTCGCTCAGCCGCACCCGGCCGCTCTGCAGATCGAAGAAACCTATCTTATCGATCAGATAGAATCCGGAATTAAAAAAGAAATCACCAGCGAAATACTTCTCGACCGCACCCGCTTCGATAACAACGAAACGCTTATCGACGACCGGCTGCCGGACGGTTCGAAGGAAATACTGCCGGTCGCTTTCGACGGCGCATTCTCATTTTGCGGTGCGAAAGCCATTGCGCTTAAATCGCCGGGACGCCAGACGGCTTATTATATAAACCCTTCCTCGCGCTATAAAGTAGAGACTAATGAAAATATAGTTTTTTATCTTAAATCGCCCGCCGGAGAAATACCGAAATCTTTTATCATAGCCTTTTATGACGAAACCGGTTCGAGCGAACACCGCGCGTATTTCGGCAGGCCCGATTTCGACTTCGGCGGCGCGGACGGCACATTTTCAAATTTCAACGCCGGCGCGCTTTCAATAGAGGGCGGCGTGTGGTACCGCGCCGTGATACCCGCTTCAGCCGTTGCTATGGGCGGACGGAAAATATGCGGCGTCCTTACTGCTAAATCATCCGGCATTATATATATCGATAAAATAACTAAATCCGAAATCATCAATGATAAACAAAAATTCAGGCTCGAAAAAGTCGAAAATATACTCACCATATATAAAAACTCTTTTACCGCGCTAACGCTCACTCCCGAAAACGCCATGCCGTATTCGAGCGGCGAAATAATCGTCAGGCACTCCAACACTAAAACCTATTCTAAAAAACTTCACTGCGCCTCCGGCGGTTCATTCTTCTTCGACCTTACCGACGGCGCTTCAGGCGAAATCATTCCATCCGGCCCGGCGGTTTTTGAGCTTAAATATAAAAATACCGGCGGCGCGGATTCTTCGGCTTCCGCTGAATATGAAATACTTCAACTGATAGCCAATATCCGCCTTCCCTGGAAAGAATCTCTCGTAAACGCCACGGTGCCGGTATTCGGCGATGCGCTCGGAATGGATTTTTCTCACTATACTCTCGGAATAATCGACCTTAATTCCGGCGCGCCAAACAGCGCCGAAGTTAAAATAGCCGAATCTAAAGAAGCTAAATTTTTAACCGGACGCGCCCTTAATTTTTCCGGCAAAGCTACCGTAATGGGCAATCTCGCATCCTTTAACGCCGGCACCAATTTCGGCTATAAATACCAGCGCGGTAAAATAAAAGCCCAGCAGGCTTATAACGGTCTATATCGTCTGGTTTTAACCGTTTATGATACTCGCGGCAACTCCCGCACCGATACACGGGATATAATAGTCGGAAGGCTCATATCAAACACCGCCGAACAGTTCGTCGAATCCGCCGATAACCGCGCGGCTATAATCGTTTCCCCGTACAGCATTACCGAAGGCTTTACCATGTGCTCGCTTATCGACGCAAATTCGCTTCCGGGAACGGATAAAACCGTATCCAGCCCGCCGGCCGGTTTTGAACCGATATCGCCAATATACGAGGCCAGGCCGCGCGGCCTCGGTTTCGACCGGCCAGCTTTGTTAAAAATAATTGCCGCTGGCGGTAATCTCACACCCGCTTCCTGCTCGCTGTTTCAATATACTAAAAACGCCGGCTGGATGATGCTCGATACAGCCTGCGGCCCCGACGGCGAACTCAGCGCTCCTATAGCCGGTTTTAACGCCAAATCGAAAACCTTCTTCGCCGCCTTCAGAGGCGACACCGCTAAATTTAAAAACGAAAAGCCCGATATGTTTAAAACCATAAAACCCGCCGCGGTTAAAGCTCCGCCGATTATCGTCAAATCGCCCTCACACCCGTTTTTAACCCAGTGCAATTTTGAAAACGGGCATTGCGTTTTAACGCCTCGCTCTATGCTCAATAACACGGAGATCGCTTTTGACGATAAGCTCAAAGCAAACGGACGATACTCGCTCAAAATAACCAATAAAACAACGCCGTCCGACTTCTCCGTTAATATTTACCCGGCGCCTTACGACGCCGCCGAATTTCCGATGCTTTCATTCGATTATAACTGCCCGCCGACCGTCGAAATTAATATAATGATTAAAACCCTCGGCCGCTTTTATGAAATACCGCTTTCATCTCCTGCGGCCGGTTCCGCAATCGGCCACAAATGCCTGCCTGCGCAAAATTTTATACGCGATTCGAACTGGCACAACCTCACGCTCAATATATTCGAACTCATCAAAAATACTTCCGCCGACCTGAAAGAAGACAGCCCTCTTATAATAGATGAAATCTTTTTCTGCGATTTCGACTACGAAGGCTGGGCCGAAGTCGCAGACGGCCGTAATCCGCCCGGCGCTTCTTTTAATATCGATAACCTGCGAATAACTTCCGGCGGCTCTAATAATAAAAAGATCGAATTCAACTGGGAAGCTCCGGATAAAAATATAGTCAAATTCGCCTTTGCCATAGACGATAATCCCGCGGGCGCGGTTTCAAACACCCCTTCAACCGATCTTCTGGCCTCCTTCGACGCATCCGGTTCGCAAAGCGGCAAAGACGCTTTCTATCTGCATATAACCGGCTTCGACGCCGCCGGAAAACCTCTAACGACCGTTTCACACTTCGCCGTTAAGATAGATAACAGCCCGCCTCAGATAACCTCCGTGACGCCGCAAAACGGCTCCGAGTCGGCGAGTTCTATAATAACTGCCGTCATAGACGATTTTAACGGTTCGGGCGTCAACGCCGCCACTATCAAATGCGAAGTGGACGGCTTTTTATACGCCGCAGGCGACGGCGCGCTCACCTATGATTCCGTCTCTAAACTTATGAAAATAGAGCCTTATAAAAAAATACCGGCGCCGCCCGGATTTATAGACGGCCAGAAGGTTAAAGTTAAAATATACGGCGTCAAAGATAACGCGGGAAACATTATGAAAAATGAATATTCTTTCGGCTTCAGTCTTAATTTTTCATCCATAGCGGCCGGACGCGACGCCGTCATCACAACCGAAGGCGGATTCTTTCCATGCTTTACTCCCGATTCCAGAACTATAATCTACTGCGCGCCGGAATCTTCAAAAATGCAGATCTTCTCAATTCCAGCCGGCGGCGGAAAACCGATACTGATTTCTAAAGACGCCGAGGCGGACTATCTTTACCCGAAAGTCCTTGCCAATAATGATATAATCGCCTGTAAAAAAAATCGCGGGGCGCTTAACTATAGCTTAATTACCATGGCGCCTGACGGCTCCCGCGAAAAAACGCTGCTCGCGATCGCTGAAACGGATATTACCACGCCGGCGGTTTCGTCTTCTTCACAAATAGTTTACTTTAGCGCCGGAAACGATATATACTCGCTCGATTTAAAAACAGGGGCGCATTCCAAACTTCTTTCCGATCAGAACGCCTTTATGCTCGATCCGGCCGTATCGCCCGATGGCCGTTTCCTCGCCTTCAGAAAAGATCTGTACACAAACACTATATGGATTTGCGAAAAAGACGGCGATAACCGGCGCGCACTCACGCTCGACGGCAGCGAGTTTAACCCTTCTTTTTCCGCGGACGGCACAAGCGTTTTATTCACGCAAACCGAAAATGATATCACGTCGATTTATACAGTCAACGCCGACGGCTCTCAGCTAAAACGCCTTATTTCCAACGGCCTCTTCGGCGCGCGCCTGCCGGTTATGAGCCCTGACGGCCGTCGCATCGCCTACGAATCTGCGCGCAGCGGCTTATGGAATATATCGATTTTCAACCTGATATATACTCCGGAAACCGCCGTAGAAATTATCAACGCGCAAGCTGGCGGCGCCCCGGCCTCCGCCGCTTCAGGCGCAGTGGCAAAAACTCCGGCGATTAAAATCAATTACGAAACATCCGGCGACGACACGCTCGTCAGCATTAAAATTTACGACGAAAATAACGCCCTCGTCAAAACGCTCGCCGAAGATAAAAAAGAATTCGGCGGAACGCACTCTATCGTATGGGACGGCATTACACACGATAATAAACCGGCCGATCATTCAAAACCTTATATAGTTAAATATGAATTTAAATCGAAAAATTCTGCGCAACCCGCAGTTAAAGTCTCTAAACTCGCCTTTAACGAAAAGGCCGCCGCCGTAGATATCGATTTTGCCGGACTAAGGAAACAAATTTTATCAGAAGAAATAGAACGCAAGAATTCCGAAATT
The DNA here is from genome assembly GCA_964436235.1 of uncultured bacterium. Lineage (GTDB taxonomy): Bacteria > Muiribacteriota > UBA9980 > UBA9980 > UBA9980 > UBA9980. The sequence continues at coordinate 8,906 of CAYTCW010000059.1, read as the reverse complement.
AAAAAAGCGGCGATGGTCAAAGAAACCATCACTAAAGGCGGCGACGATATTCCGCCCGCGCCGGTAGCCGGGTTTAAAGCCAAACCCGGAGTTAATAAAATAGAGCTCTACTGGCGGAAAAACGCCGAAAGCGACCTTGAAGGCTATAAAATAACCCGTATAGCTAAAGAAAACGGCGCAAGCCAAATATATAACATGAGCGCCGATAAAAATACATATACCGATAACGCCGCTGAAAGCGGTAAATCTTATTCATACTCCATCGCGGCCTTCGACGCATCCGGCAACTCGTCCGCCGTCCGCGAATTAAGCGCAACGGCCGAATTCGACTATCTATACTTCGCGCTGCCATATAACGCTAAAACGCATATAGTCAAATTTAATTTGAACGAGCTCATCATCGAATTATACGAAAATTTAAGCCAGCCGCCGCTTTTCAAATCAGCTATATTGGCGCCCGATAACCTCGAAGGCGGATCTTTTTCATTCGCGTACTGCGACGGCAACTATTCGCTATACTGCCTCAACGCCGGTTCGGGAGAACTTTACTACGCTAAATCGAGCAATTTGAAGGCATTTTCAGCCTGGGAACTAATCAACGCCGAATTTTACTATCCGCCCGGCGCCGCCGGTAACGGTCTGATCACTTCTTTTATCCAGTCCGGAAATTCGCGAGTGATAAAGGCGGTCTGTCTCGATACTCAAAATGAAACGCTCTATGAAGGCGAACTTATAAAAAATTCTTCGGCGATTTCATGGAAAATTCTCTACCGCGGATTCATGAGCCCGCCCGAAGAAACTCTTTCATACTCACTTGAACGCGACGAAGCTAAATATAAACTATACTCGGTCAATCAATCGAGTAAGACCGTATATAGCTCTACTACGAATAATTTCAAAGCCTTTAGCGCGTGGCGTAAAGAAATGTAATTTTTTTCAGGAAGGGTGAAGGGGGGAGCAATCCTTTCTTCCCCCTTTCAAAAAAATACTATCCGGCGTTAATAACTATTCCATGCGGCAGTGATTCGCCGAAAAATAATTTTTGATCGTTTTCATCGAGCACCGCAAGATTCATTAACAGGTCGTATAAATGCTCCGATGCGGGGCATGTTTCGATGCGTTTTTGTATTTCGGCCATGACGGCTGCGCCCAGATCGAGTTTGCGATCGCCGGTCACGCGTGCCATTAATATCGCCGAATACGGTATATAAGATTCTTTCGACCAATCAAACTCTAAAAGCACATTTACCCAGCCTTCGGCGGTTTCCGGTTTGACGACGCAATCCGGGCCGCCGTACACAAGACGGCGCGCGCCTAAACGCGATAACGCCCATACCGATATGATATTCGGCCCGTCGCGGCGTATCGTTTTTTTCAGTAAATTGCCGAGCTGCACTTTATCCTGTTCGGGCAGAAGTTCAAAACTCGCCGCCATGCGCAGTAATTCTACCAATTCCTGATTATTCGCCGATACTTTAAAAGGTTTATCGCCGCTTTTTTTAGAGCCGAAGATCTGTTCTTTGAGCCTGTTATACACTTCGAGCTGCTGACCGGCGCTCATTCCGCCGGCTATTCTTCTTAAAAATATATAGTAATTGATGATCGAATTTTTATTGCCGCGGAAGTTAATTCCGCCGAAAGATACGCGCAGCGCTTCTTTAACGCGCCAATCGTCCATGGGCGCTCCGAATCCGGGACGAAGCAGGAAGCCGGCCAGATTATACCAGCGTTCTTCGTGCGCGGCGCTTATTTTTTTAGACTCGGCCGTTTTGATCATGACGGCAAAAAGCGCGCGAATGAGATCGGGCTGCCACTCTTCTTTTTTAAGATTGAAGCGCGCCTCCAGATTTTTAACTATACGGTTTAAATTATCAGCTGCCGCTGAGGTTTTTTCGGCAAACGCCGCTTCGATAAGCGCTTCGGCTTTTTTGAGAGTATCCGCATCGATCGGCGCCGGCTGCTGATTGATGTTTTTATCTTCAGATGCCGCATGAGTTTCGCCGGCCTCGGAAATCGGCTTTAATTCGCTTTCGCCGGCCTCGGATTGTTTCGCGCCCGCAGCCGAAGTTTCATGCTTTCTGAAATTAAACTGTAGTTTCCATCGGTGATCGCTCGTCTTCGACAGACAGTAAATATCGATAGTGCCGACTTCGGACAGGTAGGCCGACAGGCTTATATCGATGCGCGGCGTTTTTGACTTTTTACCGTAATTAAGGCAGGTAAAAAGCGGCGGCAATTTGATATAATTTTCATCGTCTATATCGATAATATCGCCTATGGCTCCTTCTTCGACCGTCGAAGAAAAAAGCGCGAACTGCGCCGGCTGATTGGTTATAACCGAAAGTCCCGCCTCTATGGAGGATTTTCTGCCTTCTTCCATTCCGCGCGTAACGACGCAAACGGCTTTTTCACTCCTGCCGGGAGTATAAGCGTGCCCTTCATCGCCGGTAGAAACGCCTATATAGTAAGAGCGCGCGCTGCCGCTCTTTATGCGCACACCGCTGCCGCTGCGCGTATAGGCGTAATAGGCGGCCCCGAGCGATACGCTAAGATCGTAGTCGCCGTTATCGAGAACACTGAACCCGCCTGCATCCGAACCGCCCCCGCCGAGCCAGCTTTTGACCAATTCGGTAGCGCGGGTGCGTATGGCCGACGATTTAAAAACGCCGCCGTTATATAGTATTTTATCGGGACGCACGAAGGCGCGGGCGCTGTCGCGGGCGATATCCTTAACATGGCGCTTTAAAAATTTAGCGAGCTGGTTTGAAATAGACGGGTCTTCGGCATATGGCAGACCGCTTTCGCGCAGACCGGCTACGGAGCTTATTTTTTTATCGATGGAATTAAAATCGACGTCGTTTAGAAAGCCGTCGAGTAATATCTGCGATATTTCGTCGCGCGTCAGAGTAAATTTCATGGTAGAAGCCACTACTCCGCGGCCGCGCCCCGCTATTGATATTGAACCGCTGTCATTCGATGAGCCGCCGAGAAGGCTTTCTTTAAGCGAACGGCATTTCATGCACAGCGAAGTCCAGCTGAGCGCGTCTAATCGAGGCTTATCGGCCATTCTTGTCTTTTCGATATGATGAGCTATGGCCATATCCATATTATCGCCGCCGAGAAGTATGTGATCGCCTACGGCGACGCGCTTTAATTCGAGGTAATCGTCGCCGTTTTTCGATGCGTGGATCAGCGTGAAATCGGTAGTGCCGCCGCCGACGTCGCATATTAATATGACATCGCCGTCATTTAATTTTTCATTCCAGTCAACTTTGTTTTTATAGATCCAGTAGTAAAAAGCGGCCTGAGGTTCCTCGATCAAAGTGATGTTTTTAAGTCCGGCTAACTGGGCGGCTTTTAAAGTGAGCTCCCGTGCGCTTTCGTCGAAAGAAGCTGGAACCGTAAGTATTATCTGCTGATTTTCGAGGAAATAATCCGGATCGCCGCCCGACATTTCGTGATTCCAGGCGTTTTTTATATGCTGAATATAATAGGAAGACACCTCTAAAGGTGAAAACCCGGCCATATTATTATCTTTATTCCACGGCAGTATTTTTTTCTGGCGGTCAACGCGGCCGTTACAAAGCCATGATTTAACGGATGAAATCATGCGGCCCGGCACTATAGCGCCCTGCTCCCTGGCGAATTTACCGACCGCGTATTCGGCCGATTCGTTCCACGGAAGTTTAATGGCGCCTTCGGCGAGCTCAAAACCTGCCGGAAAGTAAAAAAAAGACGGCAGCGCTTCGAATTTTTCGATAACGCCCTGTGCGCTGAGTTGAGGCACCATGAAGGTTTTAATAACCGTCGGGCCTTGCTCGCTAAGCCTGTCAATATAGGCGACCGACGAATTAGTCGTGCCCAGATCGATACCAACGAAATATCTGGCCGTAAGCGCGTCAACGCGCCGCAAATTTTTAGGCTGTTTTGAGCTCATCGTTATTTATTCACTTTCCCTTATATTAAACTCGAGTTTCCAGCGGTTTTTACCGTCGCGCGCGACGCACCAGATTTCGATAGTGCCTATTTCAGTCACATAGCTTTCTATGGTAACCGGAACCAGCTCATCGGCCGCGCCTTCTTTTCTTTCAAGAGCCGTTTCAAGCGGCGTCATTTCGATAAGCTCGCCCTCCGGCCATTCGTCGAGTATCGTGCCCGGCGCTTCTTCTTTATGAGTGGTAGATACAAACATTTTAAATTCGCTCTTTTCGCCGATACGAAGGCCGAATTCACGCCCCGGTATCTGGAGCCGCGTGCCTTCTTCGGTTTTAGCAGGTACCGCGCAAAGCGCTTTTATGGGCGCGCGCATTCCGGGAACCGCAGGCATGGCCGTTTCTAAGCCTATATAGTAAGAGGCCGCGGTGCCGCCCTTTATACGGATACCACGGCCGGCTTTAGCGAGGCCGAAATAAGCCGCGCCGTGCGCAACCGCCACATCCATATCATCGGATTCGAGTTTTTTAACTTCGCCCGCGCCTTCGGTTTTAAGCCAGCCGTTGATAACTTCAAGCGCGCGCTGCCGTAAAATATCGGATTTCATGACACCGCCGTTAAACAATACCGCATCGGGGTGAATAAAGGTGGTCCCGCTTTTCTTGGTATAATTTTCGTTGTTGACATGCTCTTTTAAAAATTTAGCCAGATGCCTGGTTATGGCCGGATCGCTCGCGTAGGGAAGACTTATTTCGGTTATGCCGAGACCAGCCTGTTTCAAAGGCATATCCCCCGAAGCGGCGGGGGCGAAAAAGCCGTCGAGCATTATTTTTTCAATTTCAGATCTTAAAATTTCGGATTTCATAGCGCCGCCTATAACGCTTTTACCTTTCGACAATACGGTAACGGCGACCCTGTCGAGTTTATCGTCGGCAAGAAGGGTTTCTTTCGCCGCGCGCGCCGAATACCATAATCCCTGAAACTGCCAGTTGTCGATCTTTTTACCGGCGCTTTCAAGTTTTTGACGCACGAGATTGGCAAGGGCTATATCCATATTATCGCCGCCGAGCAATATATGATTTCCGACCGCTATACGGTTAAGCGTTAAATCGCCGTCTTTCTGGCCTACGTAAATAAGGCTGAAATCGGTAGTGCCGCCGCCGATATCAAATACCAGAACGACTTCTCCTTCTTTGACGCCGCGCCGCCATTTATCGCCCGCGCGGTTTATCCATGAATAGAACGCCGCCTGCGGCTCTTCGAGCAGAGTAATATTCGAAAGCCCGGCAAGTTCGGCCGCTTTTAAAGTAAGCTCGCGGGCGGCCGCGTCGAATGAAGCCGGAACGGTTATAAAAATGCACTGCTTCGACATTTCGGAGTCTTTATCTTCGGCCGCCATTTTATGGTTCCAGGCGTCTTTTATATGCTCGATATATTTAGCAGAAGCCTCTATAGGAGAGAATTTTTGACAATCGCCGCCGGCCGTCGAAGGCAGTATTTTAGCTTCTCGCGAAACCCCCGCGTGACACAGCCAGGATTTAGCCGACGAAATCAATCTGTTAGGCGATTCGGAACCGCGTTTGCGTGCAAATTCGCCGACGCAGAAACCGCGCCCGGAAGCCCACGGCAGATCGAGGGCGCCCGCCGGAAATTCGACTTCTGAAGCTATGTAGATAAATGAAGGCAGCAGAGGTTTTTCTTCAACTACTCCGGGCCCTGTTACCTGGGCTATATTAAAATTTTTAACTTCGTTTCCCGATGCGCCTTCACCATCATCCGTCTGCGGATACTCTGTATAGGAGATCGCGCAATTAGTAGTGCCGAGATCGATTCCTATTATAAATTTAGGTTTTTTACTCATTTGAAATTCACCTTAATAATTATAAAATATATTTGCCGACGGCATATTTCATGCCGGCCGGCCCAAAAAAGACGCCCGCTATTAAGCTATTTCAATTTCAGCCGGCGCGACGATATTTTTATCGATATTAGATGCGCGCAGCGGCATTTTAACCTCGGAAACTTTCCAGCCACCATGGCGGACGATACCTTTAAACGGCGGCTTCGAACCGATATTTCCGGTCAGCTTGATATGCGAAGGGTTAAATCCTTCATTAACGGTGAATTCACTGTCTTCAGGCGCGTCGATAGCCGGCACCAACGGAAAATATTCTTCAAGTAATTTCCGGCAGTCCTGATGAATATTACGGACCGCCGCGCCTATCTGCGCATCGTCATAATCCTTGATATCTTCCATTAAAAAATCTATGAGACGCCCTCTTTCCTGAAGCGAACTTAAAAGTTGAACGGAGTCGGGCCTTTGAGGACCGCCGTCGCCCTTTTTAGAAATTACGCTGAAAATTATCGCCGTGAAGATAAAACCGACTCCTATTCCGCCTATAAACGGCATTAAAGCATTGATATCCATATTACTTTCACTCCTTGTGCATATCTATAATTATGATTAAAGCAAGATAGATTTTATCAAATCTTAGTTTAATTGTCAATAAATATGACTTGATTAAATTTAATAGTTGCCTTTTCGTTTCATTCCAGCCAGCTTTATATTTTCTTTTTTAACATCTTTTTTCGCGCAGCCTTGACAAAACCGATGTTGTATCATATAATTGAATGGAGCCATTATAATTATGGCATTCTTTGATTGTTATCGTTGAAAACATCTCGAAAATTATCTCTTTTGTGTATCAGTGAGTGGAGGAGGCGGTAAATTCATTTTTTATTCTAAATTACGAACGGAGGAAAAGATTATGATTACAATGCATTTATCTAAAAGGAAAAGGGGCGCTAAGTTGTCTATTACGGCAATGGCGGCGATATTTTTAAGCGTTTCAATATTCGCTTTTAACTGCGACCTCGGTTTCGCCATAGCGCAGGTTCAAGGTCAAAATAGCAATAATTTCGGAACTTTCGGCACCTATAACTACACCAACGAGGTCAACAGCGGAACGAAAGGCATCTGGAACAGCCTGACGGGAAGTAACAGCGGCGGATATAACTCCTATATTCCCAACGCCGCCGCTTATAACCAGGACCCGTTCAATACTAAATTCGGCACCCAGAGCACTTATCAGCAATACCAGCAGCAGGCCGGATTTACCGGATTTTTGAAAGGCATATTTTCGGGCGGCTCCAATTCCACCGCTGCCTACAACACATATAACACCTACAACACGGGCAATACCTACAGCAATTACAACGCGTACAACGCCTATAACAATATGTATAACGCCAATACCATAACCGCCATCCAGTCGAATAACTTCGGCAACCCGCAGCCGGGAAGCGCCAACTACAACAACTATTACAACACTAACGCCAATAATTACTATAATACAACTACCGGCAACAATTACTATAACACCCAGATGGGCCAGACGGCTCAAAAATTAGGCGGCGGCGCTCTTGCAAGATTCTTCGGCGGCATAGTCGACGGAGTTACCTTCGTCGGCGGCAAAGTCGTTTACGCTGGCGAAAAAGCGATAACCGGCCTTAATAACGTTAACGGCAGAATAGCTATGGGCATGGCCGCTTCTACGACCGGCTTAGTCGGCGCGATAGGCAAAGTTCTCGGCTTCGGCGCGCGCGTCGTCATCGGCGCGGCTAAAGTTGCGGTAACTATTCCCGTACTCGCGGCTAAAGCCGGCATTTACCTCACCACCGTTTCATGCGTCGGCACCGTAAGGCTTCTCGGCTCCGGCCTCAACGCCCTTAAAAACATAACCGGCAATTCAACTAACGGCCTTAACCAGCTTAACTACAACGTATCGAATTTATCCAATCAAACGCTGGCGTTCGGCACCAATCCGCAAAACACCAACTACTACACAAATAATTCGAATTTTCCGTCTAATTTCAATAACCAGCAGTTCGGCAATCAGCTCAATAATACCATGTTATACACCAACCAGCTGCAGCAGAATATGACTACTAACCAGGGCGTCGTAAACACCATCCAGCAGGGCGCTCAAAAAACCATGACAAATTTCAAAATAAACACTAAAATAGCCGGAATAACCCTGTTAGAACTCGGCACGAAATTAGTCTATAAAACCGCGTCACTGCTTTCAGGCTCGGCTTCGAGCGTTTCTTTAGCCTTAGGCCAGAGTATTCAAAACATGGAATATACCAAAGCCAACCTCAGGCTCATCAAAGAAATGAATAAACAGGGCATAGTCAACCCCTATCTCTACCAGCAATACCTTACTCAATCACAGCAGGCTATCAATCAAAGCCAGAATTTATTCGGCACGGCAAATCAAAACATAAACAATTCTTATCTGTCAACGCTTTCAAATATCAACCAGACGCGCAACTACATAAACACTAACAATCTGGCTATAACCAATCAGATGAATCAATACGGCAATTCGTTATATACTCAGAATCTTCCCTACAACACATTAAACCAGTATAACAACAATTTTTCCAACCTTAATAACACTTACACCCAGGTTAACGGCACATTCGGCAATCCGCAGCCGTCGAACATGCAGGCCACTTCAACGGTAAATTCAACACTGTCGAATCTTTTCAACTTTAACGAAGGCGCCTCGGCTGAAAGAAAACCAAATGAAGGCGCCTCCGCGGAAAGAAAGCCCAACGAAGGCTCCGCCGCCAGCGTTGAAACGCGCGATCAATCGCCCGAAGTCAGAAAAGCATACGAAAACTATATGGCCGCCTATAACAAATATATCGACCTTCTCGCTAAAGACAGCGAAGACGGCAAGGCCGCCGACGCAAGCTCCGCGCTCGAAGAATATAAAAAAGCATATACCGAATACGAAACCTTATCAAATAAAGCCGCCGGTATATCTAAATAAAACAACATATATACCACATATATTATAAAACCATAATATAACTTAAAAAAAGGGGGGAGAAAGGGTTAGCAACCCTTTCTCCCCCCTTTTAACCCCCCTCTATCTGCAATTTGCCTGACGCTTTTTTGTTAG
>CAYTCW010000058.1:0-26609 GCA_964436235.1 uncultured bacterium | reverse complement strand
GTACGCGCCCGAGTTCAACAGCCATTCGTCGAGCGTTATGCTTGAAATTAAATAATTACAAGTTAAAAAGATAGGGGAGTTTCTAATGGTCAAAAAAATAATCGCAGTCGTTATAACAATTTTATTAATTTTTAATTTATCCGGCGCCGCTTACGGTTTCGGACAGTCAGACCAGATGCACAACGATTCGGGCCTTGTTTATTATTATAAAAACCAGTATCAGCAGGCTTTAAAAGAATTCGAGTCGGCGGCGCGCGTAAATCCTAACAATCCTGAAGCCTACTATAATATCGGGCGCGCGTATAACCAGCTTAATAAACTTAAAGAGGCCGAAGACGCCCTTAAAAAAGCGGTCCAGCTCAAGCCGAATTACGCGGTGGCCAAGAACCTTCTTAAAAGAGTCCAGACCGAATTATCAAAACAGGATAAGCCGGGCGTGGCCACTTTTTCTAAAAAACTCAAAATTCAGATTCCGGTCGAGTTATTGTATCCCTACGAAGATTTTACCGAAGGTTTTTACACTTACTACAGCGGCGATATTAACGGCGCCAAGCAGCAGTTAGAGACGCAACTGAAGGATAAAGATAAAGAAAAGCAGATACAGGCGCGTATGGATCTGGGAATAATTTACTATCACCTCAGATATTTCGACGAAGCTATAAGTCATTTTAATAAACTTCTCGAAAAAGATCCGCAAAATGCAAACGCTTTTTATAATTTAGGTCTTTCTTACGAGCAGGCTTCAAAAGTTGATCAGGCGATAGCCGCTTATGAAGCCGCTTATAAAATAAATCCCTCCATCACTCAGGCTAAAGAGCGGCTTAAAATGGTAAAAGATAATACACTTATGAATCAAATGAATCTCGCTGATTCGTATTATAATAAGGCGGACTGGAAAAACGCTCTGGCGGCTTATGAAAAAGCTAAAACCTATGCGCTCGCCAATTCTTCGGAATACGCAAAAGCCGACAGCAACAGCCGGGTCGCTAAACTTCAGATCGAAAGAATCGGCGAACAAAGAAGCGATATCAATAAGGGGTATTTGGTCAGAAATACTGATTTCTTCGATGCGGATAAGAACCCGGGCCGCTATCATGGAAATATAGTCACCTGGAAGGGCCGCATATATAAAATAGAAAAATCGGGCTCTACTACCGATATTTTAATGGTTTATCTTCCCAGCTTCCGTTCAGATATAGACAGCACGGAATATTCAAAAGATTTAATATTTGTTGTCCGTTTCAGGCGCTCGCCGGGCCAGAACGAACTTTTACGAGAAGATTCCGATGTGACCGTCGTCGGTAAGATAGCCGGCAGCGAACAGCTTCAAAATGCCTTTAAATATAATAACTATACCGATAAATTAATAATCGAGCCGCTTAAATTAACCGTTACTAACAGAAGTTATTCCGGCGAGTTCGTCTGGGAGCTTACTAATTAATTTAATTGAAGGGTTATAATGGTCTTATAATTTGTATTTATTAAATTATTTAATTAAAATTATTTTTTTTCCGATATATATTTTAACGCTCATAAAAATATTGTATTTGATACGGCGGGCGTTTAATAAAAAAATATATCGGGGGGAAATAATAATGAACCAGACTAATAATTTTAACGTGTTAAAAGACCTTTACAGCCTTAAAAAACTCGAATTAAACGGCGATCAGCTATATGTAGTCAATAAATTTATATCGTATCTTGAATTAAATAAATAATGAATCATTTCAAACTGCCGCCTTATCCGCTTATTAATATCGATACGGATAAAATTACGGCTAACGCAAAAAAAATAATCAGGCTTTGCGCGCGGCGGAACATATCGGCTTATCCGGTATTAAAATCCATGTGCGGTTTTTTACCGGCCGCTTCCGCCGCGATTAAAGCCGGTCCCGAGGGTATTTTCGATTCATGCGCCCGTAATCTTGCAGATGCGTCGTCAGCCTCCTGCTCAACCGGTTTTAAACGCGGCCTTATAAAATTAATGAGTGAAAGCGAGCTTTTAAGCTCGCTTGATTATTTATCGGAAATCGATTTTTTCTTCGTTTCCGATATTTGCCATTTAAAGGCGCTCGCTAAATATAAGCCCGGTGCAAGCGCAGTTTTAATGGTAGATTCCGGCGATCTGCGCGAAGGGATACCGCAGCATGATTTAAATAATTTTTTATCTTCAGCGCTTAAAATAAAAAAAATTAATATATACGGCGCCGCGACCAATCACGCCTGTTTTTCAGGCATAGTGCCGACTGCTGTGATCATTGATAAATTTATTGAAAGTATCGAAGCCGCTGAAAAAAAATTCGGCATCGAATTTGAAATGATATCAGGCGGAAATAGTTCGCTGTTGAATCTTATCGAAGATAATAAGACGAACGGGCGTGTAAATAACGTAAGGGTGGGCGAGGCCGTTTTTTTAGGCAGCGATGTTTTAACTAAAAGGCCGGTCGGCTATCTCGAGCAGAATGCTTTCACCGTGACCGCGGAAATCGTTGAATGCCGGGAAAAAGAATCGATATTAGAAGGCGTTCGCACGCAAAACGCTTTTAATGAAGTAATCGATTTTGCAAAGCGCAATATAAGGCCGGGCGCTAAAACTAAACGCGCCATACTTAATTTAGGCAGGAAACATTTTTTCGTAAACGGAATAAAACCCTTAGAATCGGGAGTCTATGTAGTCGGGGCGTCTTCGGATTATCTGATAGCCGATATCGGCGAATGCGGAAGGCGTCTTAAATGCGGCGACACGCTCGAATTCTCTCTCGATTACGCGGCGCTTATGAGCGCGATGCGCGGGGCGGGAAAGTATATTTCTTATTCATTGCTTTAGAAGAGAAAAACGGAAAAGGGTAGGAATCGAACCCACCAGCCATATCGCTATGGCCTGCCGGTTTTGAAGACCGGCTGCCCCACCAGAGGCGTCCTTTCCATAAAATATCAAACATTCAAATTTCGTTATATTCTATTTCGAGCGTAAGATCGCCGTGTATTTTAATGTTTTTAACTAGTGTAAGAGCGAGCTTGCGTTTGTTAATATAGTTCGGCGAATTAAAGATTTTATTATACTGGTTCAGCAGAGATTGTGAAACCTGCTTCTGGTTGAGGTTTCCTTTTTCGCCGAGGGCGGCGTTGGTCACATCGGTAATACGGCCGATAAATATATCGTCGTTTAATAATTTATCGGTTATCGCTTCTATAAAGGCTTTTTCAATATCTTTAGCGCTTATTTTATTAAGCGAGAAATCGGCGCAGGAGCAGAGCATATAGCCTTCCGGAGAGAACCAGAGCCCGCCTCCGCATTTCGAACATACGATGATATTATTTAAAAACCAGTCACTCATTCGGTATTACCTCTATATTTACGGCCTTTTTAACGTTTTCACTTTCGAGCGCCTCCACATCCACAACGCTGAATTTAATTTTAGTGCCAGTTTTAAGGTGTTTTACCGCGCCGCTTCCGTCTGATGCCTCAGAAGGTTTAAAAATCGCCTGGAAATGTCCGTTATCTTCTTCGATAATTCCGATATTTTTGTTTTTGTCGAGCCATTTGATTCTGCCGTGATATTTATTTTCGCCCTGATTTTCGATTAAAGATGACGCTTCTGAAATTCCGGCCTGTTTTACGTTGAAAGCCTGAGGCCCGTTTTCGGTGTCGAAAACTTCGCAGATGACCGAATCGCCGGGTGTGAGCGATTTGATTCCGCTGCCGATTATGGCGGTATAATGAACAAGGACTGAATCGCGGTTTTCAAGCGATATTTCGCCGACGCCGCGGTCTTCGTCGAACCATTTAACCTTGCCGTTTTTAACTTTTGAGACTGCCGAAGGCAGAACGCTTATATTTACGGCTATTTTACCCGTCGGAGCGGAATCTATCGAAAATTCCACCTCGTCGCCTTCGTATAAACTCTGATAACCCTCTTTGTTAATGGCGAGATAGTGCACGAAAACCTCCGAATTATCGTCGTGCCTTTTGATGTAGCCTATCCCGTTTTCGTCGTTAAACCACTTGACGACGCCTTTGTAGCGTTCGGTCTGCTTTGAAAAGTAAATGATTTCTTCGACGGTGGGGCCGTTCTGGCTTTTAAGCTCTATGAGTTTATCGTGGAGTGATTTCAGCTCGGGCTGAGCGGGGTTTAAAGCGAGCGATCTGCTGAAATAATCGAGCGCGATAGACATTAAATTTAGCTTGTGGTAGGAAAGGCCGGCGTATAAGAATGATTCGTAGTCTTTATCGTTGAGTTTAACGGCTTTTTTAGCTTCGGCGATCGATTCGCGGTAAAGCGCGATGTTAAAATATTCTTCGGCGAGCATACGGTAAATTTCGTAATTGCCTTCATCTATTTTAAGGGCTTTGAACAGAGTAAGTATGCTTTCTTCGTGCTGACTCTGAAATGCATGTATTTTAGCTAAGTCTATATAGGTTTCGGCTTCAGGCTGGGTTTTAAGTTTTTCTTTGCATTTATAAATACCGGTCGAAAAAATCGACATAGCCTCGACCTGTTTATTTTCTTCGGCATAAAGCCTTCCGAGATAATAGTAAAGTTTGGTATCGCCGGGCATCATTTCTATGGCTTTTTTATACATTTCTATGGCTTTAGGGCGGTCGCCTATCATCATGTAGCACAAAGCCAGCGCCGATACGATCTTCGGATTTGAAGGATCGGCGGCATAGGCCTCTTTAAGGTCTTTAAGAGCGCTTTCGGCTTTTTTTGCGAAAATTTTATCGAGCGCTTTTTCTAAAAGTGCGCCCGCATCGTCTTTTATTTTATTTTTAGCCATGATATTAACCTTTTCGATTGCGTTAAAGTTATTACAAAATCCTATCATAATCTTGTTTAATTGTCAACACAATATTGACATTGATTTTAATATTATGATATAATGGCCCCATGAAATTTTTCAAAATTAATAATTTTTTCCATATCATCATTATTTTTGCTGCCGCGTCGTTATTAGTGTGCGCTTCGTCCTGCAGCAGGGCTTTCGCCGCCGAGTATTACGAAGTTTCACTTAACTCGCTTGTCTTCGTAGATACCGAAATTCAAAAAGTGCTCGAGGTATTCTCTAAAGTCACTAAGTACAATCTTTTTTTAGATGAAAGCGTGCCGCGCAAGCAGATAACTTTTTTCGCTCAAAATATGCCAATAAAGCTTGCGCTGGAAATGTTTATCAAGACCAACGGCCTCGTGCTGAAAAAAATGAATGCCAATACTTTTTTGATCTATCCGAAAACGAAGGCGGCCGAATACGAATCCGAAACGGCCGCACATGTGTTTATTCTTGAAAACGATGATCCAAAAAAGGTCATTAATATTTTAAAGACCATAGGTAAAAATACTAAAGTATCTTTGAACGATCGTATTAACGGCATAGTTATGATCGATACTCCCGAAAATATTGAAACCGCCAAAAAAATCGTCGCCAGCATGGATTATAAAAAGCCCCAGGTAACCGTCGATCTTAAACTCGTCGAAGTAAAGCGCGACAGGCTTAAAGATTTAGGCGTCAAATTTAAAGACGATGCTAACACTATAGTCAATTTAAAATCGCTTGCAAGGCTCAAAGACCAGGTTTTAATCGATACGCTTATAAAAGAAAACGCCGCTGAAGTGTTAGCACAACCGCAGCTTAAAGTTTCCGATCAGCAAAAGGCCGAAATTCAGGTCGGCGATAAAATTCCCATTGAAATAACTTCCGCATCCAAAACGGCCGCCGGCGACAGTGTTCAGCTTAATAAAACCGTTCAGTGGGAGAGTGTCGGCATTAAATTGCAGGTGCAGGTCGAAAAAATACATAACGAAAATGAAGTTACGCTCAAGATATACAACGAAGTAAGCTCCGTCGTAGAATACACCAAAGAAGGCTATCCTCACATAAGAACGCGCAACGCCGTAACCGTGGTGCGTTTGAATTCAAACGAAACCGCCGTTATTGGCGGTCTTATCAACTCCGAAGAAAGGACGACGGTTTTTAAGATACCTATACTGTCGACGCTTCCCGGTCTTGGTAAAATATTCCGCAACGTTCGCACCGATAAGATCAGCACCGAGATCGTAATGTTTATAACCCCGGTTATATCAATCGAAGCAGGAGCGGCCGATGAAAAACCTCTGCAGGCGGAGCTGCTTGAAAAAGCCGAAAACCGTTCGGCTGAAATAAGCTCGACTTCGCTCGGCGTGATAGACCGCAACACCGATTATTATAAAGAAAAATTTCCATCAGCCTATGCGCCGGAACTTGCGGTTGACGGTGCGATCCAAACGCCTTCCGCGCCGGAATTATCAGCCCCGCCCGCCGCGCCGGCTACATTTGAAACCGTTTTAGCCGCGCTGCCGCCGATAACCAATGAAACCGGTCTAATTGCCGAAACGGCTGAAACCGCCATAACGGTTAAATCAGAATCCGCGGCCGAAAAGAATGCCGAATCTCGCGTGGAATTGCCGGCCGAAGAGGCAGCCGGCTCCCGTTATGATTACAACGAAAAATTGAAACAGATATTAAATAAAATAAGGTCCGCGCGCCGTTACGACTCATCGCAAACTTCTTCGGTAATTATCAAATAATGGTTTCGATCGTCGTCGAAATCGTTATACTTAAAATTTTGCTTTAACAAAGAGATAGTTGCTCATTTTTTAATCACCTATTTTAAAAATGCCTATTAAGTGCGCTAAATAATGGACTGAATTGAAGATATTTTTAAAAAAACGCCGTCAAAGGGCGTTTTTTTTATTGGCATGCAAATTGCAATTAATCAAAGCAGGAAAAAGGGGTGATTTAAATGAACAACTTAAAATGTGAAAAATGTGGTTCAGAATCCGTATTAAACCATTTAAACTATTCAGAGTGCTGCGATTGCGGCGAGACCTTTTTAAACGGCCTCGAAGAATGGTTTTTTAACTTGAGTTATTAATTCCGTCACGCAAAATTTACTTCGCATAATATCGCATAGTCAAGGCGGTTAACCCGGATAATTAATTTTGATGAATTGATTGGAATTTACTTGAATTTATCGGCAGAATATGTTAAAATACAATTATAAGGATTACGATGAAAAACATTGAAGAAGGTGGTTTTATGAGCGGAGTAAATTCAGTTAACGCGCAGATGTATGTGGCGCTCGAGATGTTAAAAAAATCAGGGCAGATACAGGAACAGACCGCTGAAAAACTCCTCGAGCAGGCTAATAAGCAGATTAAATTCAATATAACCGAAAAACTGAGTGAATCCGGCGAAAATCAGATTGATATAAGAGCATGAACGCCGTCTATCACTAAAGTTTAAGAGCATAATTTAATAGTGGTTTAATAGAAGATTTAAAAATATCCGTTTCGATTAATAAAATTGAAGCGGATATTTTTAATTTTATTTTACCGGCAGAATCTCGGAGTGATTTTATCACATTTACTGTGCTTTTGAATGCTCAGCGAATTTTATTTCAACTCAGGGCGGACAGAAATTGGATATAAATTTAAAATTGTCTTGATTTAATTAATCAATTCTGGTATATATATGTCAGGGTGGTGATAAACTTGAATCTATTAAAAAAAATAAGTTTTTTAACTTTAACCGTATTCGTTTTCATTATCGGTCAGTCTTCTTATTCGTATATCGGCGCGGCCGAGCGCAAAAAAGAAAGCGCTAAAGATCAGCCGGCGGCGCAGGAATTTAAAGTAGGTTACGCCGATATGGCGGCCCTTTTGGCTTTTCATCCTTTGATGCAATATTATTCATACGACGCCAATATTTTCATAAGACCTTTAAAAGGCGGCCTTTCTAAAACCGAATTTTTGAAGCAGATCCGCGAACGCCAGGAAAAATATAAAATTTTAAAAGAAAACACCGAAAATGAAATTAAAAAGCTGCAAAGCGAAATAGATTCGATAGACTCCGAAATAAATAAGCTCAGGGTAAAAGTCAGCCGCGAGCAGGCGGTCGCCAACCAGAAGTATTCCGACGATTATACCAAACTTACCGATGAAAACACACGCAAATTACGCACCACCGAATATCATACCCATTTATCCAAATTAGACCGCGATTATTACGAAGAAAAGAAAAAATTAGACGAGCAGAAAGATAAAAAATACGCCGCTATGAATGACGCTATTTTAAAAATCAGCGAAGTTGACTATTTAAACGATGTTGACAGCCGTAATTTTTTCAATTCCATATTAGATGAAATCGATGCAGCCCTTAAGGAAGCGGCCGAAGAAAATAAGGTCCCCGTTATTTTGAATTCCAATTATATTTCCATGTTTACGCCAAATGAGTTTATAGGTATGAATAAATACGATGCCCCGGCCTCGTCCATAAATCCGAATATACCGCCCATGGCCAATTATGGTTATCTTCTCGATAATATTGACGGTACGACCGAAACTATGGCCGATAACGAAATAAACGCTAAAAAGGAATTCGTTAAAACTGAATGTACGCGGCTTCTAAACAGGCGCGTTGAAATAGCCCGGCTGTTTTCGCGTTATCGCGTTTTAAATAAAATGGTAGTTTACGGCGGGACCGATCTGACCGCCGCGACGCTCGAAAAACTCCTTAAAAAGCATAGCGTGGCCGATTTTAAAATTCCGGTCATACTCGAAACTTTAAAGGATTTACTGAGCGCGCGCGATGATTTTAATGAACCGCGGCTCGGCAATCCGCACCAATAAAAATCAGCTGATATTCATTGATTTTCGTTGCCGGGTTTTTACGGCACAGGCACTTTTTAACGCTTCGGGAGAATAGTATAAATGAAGTCAATTGAACAGGGTTCTATGCTTAAGTCGTTTAAGATATTAATTGTCGATGATGAGTCATATATCGTCGATTTTTTAAAAGAGGCTCTTGAATTCTGGGGTTATGAAGTGATAACCGCGCAGGATGCGGCTTCGGCGTTCGATATCATTAAAAGCACAAGTATTTCACTGCTTATAACCGATATTAAAATGGAAGCTAATGATTCAGGATTAAAACTTATCGAAAACACCAGGATATTATTTCCCGACTTAATGGTAATTCTTATCACCGGCAGTTTTGTAGATGACGGCACCGTAATTTTTTGCGAGCGCAACCGCGTCTCGTTTCTGCAAAAGCCAATACGCGCAAGCGAGTTAAAAGTTTTAATCAATAATAACTTTTCGCAGCATATAAGAGAAATCGAATTAAAAAGCGATATCGAGGCCGCTAAAAAAATTATTGAAAATACTTTTCCTAAAAAAAATCCTGATAATAAAAAAATCGATATGTTCAGCATATACCGCCCGGTTTTTGATATCGGCGGCGATTTTTACGATTTTATCGATATGGAAGGCGGCAGGCATTTATTTTATTTATGCGATGTCGAAGGTCACGGAATTCACGCGGCTATCTTCGCTAACACTATAAGGATATTTTTAAGGGCTTTCGCCGAAACTATCGAAGGCCTCGATAATATCGTAAATAAACTCAACAGGTCGCTCTGCTTAGAAACCCAGTCTAATTCGATGGCTACGGCTTTTTTCGCATGTTACGATCCGCAGAGCGGCCAATTAATTTACGTTAACGCCGGACACGAACAGCCCCTTCTGTACAGAGCATCTACAGGCGAGCTCGAGCGTCTCGAAACTACGGGAACCATTATCGGGATTTTTGAAACGGCTTATTACGAATCAAAAAAGACGAGTATGGAAGAAGGCGATATATTATTTTTATTTACCGACGGCGTCTGCGATAATTACAATACCAGCTATCAGAATTATTCGGTCGATAAAATTAAAGAGGTAATATTAAGTTACAAAGACGAAAATTCCGAAAGCATCGGGCGCCATATTTTGAGCCAGATACAAAAGCATCTTGGAGGCAATCCGCAGCATGACGATCTGGCTTTTATCATATTAAAAATAAATCCGGCGGCCGGTTGTGAAACCGAAATGAATCGGCAGTTCAAACCGTTATTAAAAATTTAATATAAAAGGCAGGGTTTTTATGGAAATAAATACCATCAAAGGCGAAAATTACATAGCGTTTCAAATTATTGGAAATTTCGATCAGCAGGGCGCTATGTATTTAAGAAATATTTTGATAAACGATTATTTGATAGGCGAAACGGTGCCGGCCGATCTGCCGCACGTTATTTTCGATTTCACCCAGATCGAATCTATTTCGTCTTCCGGAATAGGCCTTCTCGCTTCGCTGCAAAGAACATTCAATAAATCGAATAAACTTCTGTCGCTGACTAAAATACCGCATTCGCTTCAGCAGATATTAAAGGTAGCCAATTTGATAGGCGTATTTACGATTTATAAAAATATAGAAGAGGCAGTCGCTAACAAACCGCCGTTAAGCTGATTTATCTGGAGGAAAAGTAATGGCTGATAAAATAACGGGCAATATTCTTGTAATCGACGATGATGAATCGATTTTAAGGCTGCTGTCAAAATTTTTAAAATCAGAAGGGCATAAAGTCGTTACCGATATGAACGGTAATAGCGCCCTCGAGGTTTTTAAAAAAGAAAAATTCGACCTCGTGATTACGGATATGTACATGCCCGATTTAGACGGTCTCGATATAATCAGAAATATCAAAGACATAGATCAGAACATTCCCATAATAGTCCTCACGGCCGCCGGTTCAATTACAAACGTGGTACAGTCGCTTAAACTCGGCGCCTTTAATTATATGGCAAAGCCGGTTAACATAAACGAGGTTCGCGATATAATACAAAAAGCTTTCCTGGCTAACGCGGCTAACAGGCAGCAGAAGAATTTCTACGCTTTTTTACAGTCGGCGGTAAGCGTTTTTAAAATTAAATCGGCGGTCGAGCATCTTGAAGAAATTTCTTATTATTTAAACAATATGCTTTTATTCTATGGTTTCAGCTCTAACTGGCAGATACAACTCGCCTTCACCGAAGCTTTTACCAATGCCGTCTGCCACGGAAATAATTCTTCGCCCGATAAGTTCGTTTTATGCGAAATAGCTTTCAGCAGGGATGAAGTTACTATTTCGGTAGAGGACGAAGGCGCCGGATTTAAAGTGCCCGATCTGAAAAATTATCAATTGAACGACGATATCTACGCGGGTTCGGGACGCGGAATTTTTTTGATCAATTCCTACATGGATTCCGTTGAATTCAACGAAAAAGGCAATAGAGTAAAGATGTCTAAAAAACGAGATTAACGAGGCGGTGCAGTGATGTCATTAAAAACCCGGAATAAAGACGGAATATTAATTTTTGACGTAGAAAACGACGATATGCAGACTTTCAAAGATGACTTGAGAATAATAATTGAAGAAGCCGCGAAAAAGACGAATAAAATTATAATCAACTTGAAAGATTTACAAAATATTAATTCGCATTTGATAGGAGTAATATCTTCATCGAAGCGCCTGCTTTCTTCTTTAAACGGTGATCTGGTAGTTATAAACGCCGCCGAAAAAATAATAAATATATTTAAAGTGGTACATTTGAACAAAATAATTAAGATAACCAGCTCCGAAAAGGAAGCTATTGATTATTTAAAAAAATTATAGTTTAGTGGAGGAATTATGTCAACGGAAGAAAAAAAAGGTCTAAAACAGCAGCAGCTTGTAAGCTTCCGGCTCGGCGTAGAAGAATACGGCGTAAGCATTATGAAGGTCCAGGAAATAATCAGGATGCAGGAAATTACCCGCGTGCCTCAGATGCCTGATTTTATAGAGGGCATTATCAATCTGCGCGGCAATGTTATTCCCATAATAGACCTGCGCAAGCGCTTCGGCCTTGCCTACGGCGAAAAAACAATCGATTCGAGAATAGTCGTAGTTTCCGTGCGCGAGAGGATAGTCGGCGTTATAGTTGACGGCGTATCGGAAGTTTTAAGGCTTTCCGACGAACATATAGAACCTCCGCCTCCGGCAGTTTCGACCGCCGGCCGCGACTATATAAAAGGCGTCGGCAAACTCGATAAGCGATTGTTAATATTGCTTGAAATAGATAAAATTCTATCTTCTGAAGAACACGGCGCGATCGAAGGCGCAATATAATTAAACGGCGGCACGAAAGCCGCGTTTATCGGTAAATTGCCGTAAAAATGAATGTTGTTCATCATAGCGGCTGCAGGCGGTGAAATAATTGGTAGATCCGAATTACGCACCTATAACTACGGGAGAGTTTCAGCTTTTCGCAAAGCTGATATATAAAATAGCGGGAATACATCTGCGTGACTCAAAGATCGCGCTCGTGTCCAACCGTTTGAGAAAGCGCCTGAAAGCCCTCGATCTGGGCTCCTATCGCGAGTATTACGATTATATCTCTAAAAACGATTCTAAGGCGCAGAATGAAATTACGCATTTTATAGATGCGATAACCACGAATGAAACGTATTTTTTCAGGCACGAAACCGACTTTGATTTTTTAAGAACTACGGTAATACCGGAGGTCGAAAAAAGGCAGCTGGCCCGCAATAAATATATCAAAATATGGTCGGCGGCGTCGTCAACAGGCGAAGAGCCTTATTCAATAGCAATGACCGTCGCGGAAGCTCTCGACGAACTGCCCGGCTGGAATATTCAGATATTGGCTTCCGATATCAACGTGACGGTTTTAAGCAGCGCTGAAAAGGCTGTCTATGGCCCTTATGCGGTATCGCGTCTTAATAATTACGCCATCAATAAATATTTCGACCGTCAAAAACCCCTGACACCCGGCGGAGAAGAAAAATATTTAGTCAAGCCGCATTATAAAAAAATGGTTAAATTCAAACGCCACAATCTGAAAGAAAGCATGAATATTATGAAGTTCGACTGCATATTCTGCCGCAACGTTTTGATATATTTCGACAACGAATCTAAAACTCACGCTATTCATAATCTTTATAACGCTCTCAATGACGGCGGTTATTTGATATTAGGCCATGCCGAAAGCCTTATGAGAATAAAATCGAACTTTAAATACGTAAGGCCGTCGATTTATAAACGCTGAAGTATTTTTGCGGCCGTTTGACGACGATCGTGTAAAAATTTTGCGGCGTTAAGTAATGATTAAAAAAGGACGCAAATATTATGGAAGAAACCATTCAGGTTAAAATGTCTCATTTAAATAAGCTGCTCGATCAGACCGGTGAAGTAATAATTACCGGAACGCGTCTGGCTATACTCGAAAAAGAAATTGAAGAATCTTACGTTAAACAGACGCCCGTGAGCAAATTGATATTGAATATAGTCAAACAGATTTCAATGGCTTCGCGTCAAACCGCGAATAATCTTCATAAAACCGTTATGGACGTCAGGCAGGTTGAATTTAAAGATACGCTCGTTACGCTTCAACGTCTGATACGCGATCTTGCGCGTAATCAGGATAAAAAAATCAAGTTAAAAACAAGCGGCGGCGAAACTTTAGTGGATAAAGCCATAATAGAAGAATTGAACGGCGCTCTGATACATCTTATCAGAAATTCCGTCGATCACGGCATCGAAGCGCCCGAAGAACGACAGATGAAAAATAAGCCGGCTGAAGGCGTTATTTCAATCAGCGTTTATAAAAAAGATCGTTTCATACATATAGATATCGAAGATGACGGCGCAGGCATCGACTGCGAACGCGTCTGCGCGAAAGCTATCGAAAAAGGTCTTGCCACGCAGGAAAAAGTCGAAAAAATGTCGGCTGAAGAGAAATATGATTTTATTTTTCTGCCGGGTTTTTCCACCCGCGAGAAAGTATCCGAGGTTTCCGGGCGAGGCGTCGGAATGGATGTCGTTAAAACAAGCGTTGACAGACTCAAAGGTGAAATAAAAATAGAGTCGAAAATAAATGCCGGAACTAAATTTCTGTTTAAAATCCCTATAATATCGGCCGTTAACATTACGGATGCTTTGATGATAGAAGTTGACGGCGTTATTTACGCAGTGCCTATTTCGATGGTCGTTTCCACGCTGTCGGTTGGCCCGCAGGACATTAAATCGGTTGCAAATCAGACCACCATATTATTCAGGGGCGGCACTCTTCAAATTTGCGATCTGACATCGATTTTAAATATGAATTTCAGTTGCGCCGAGGCCGAAAAAACCAAAAACATAGTCGTTATACGCGAGCGTGAAGAAATGATAGGCATACGCGTAAATAAATTTCTGCCTCCGCAAAAAGTCGTAATTAAACTGCTTGATGACTGCTTCGGCAAGGTGCGCGGCATATCGGGCACCACGCTTTTAAGCGGCGATACGGTAGGTTTGATAATAGACGTCCCCGAATTGATCAACATAGCCCTCGGGCGCGATTCCGTTTCTTTCGGCGCAGCCGGTTCTTCAACGGGCGAGGCCGCCCTGACCGACGCTCATTCTGCCGCAGAGGCTTTAGAACGGCATGCCGCGGGTAAAAAGAAGCTCGATAAGCCGCTTAAAAAATTTAAAATTGAAATTGATTCTGAAATCGATCCGAAAACTAAAGTCGAAATCGCACTTAACTACGAAGGTAAGCTCTTAGACGCCTTTAACAGCGGCAGGCCCGTTTATGAAATCGATCTGATGCTCGAAACGGATATAATAAAAGCGCAAAAAACGCGTTTCGATATATATAAGAGCGTAAAGTCGTGCGGCGACCTTCTTTGCGTCGTGCCTATAACGGCTTCTATTCCTGATAATATAAAGGATTTTTCGCCCGAGAATTTCGATATGCGCATTAAATTTTTTGTTTTATCGAATTTTACGCCGGCCGAAATATCGGCAAAGTTATCGATACCTGTTGCTAACATAAGAACCGTCGGAATAGTTTTAAAAGAAGAACAGGCGCAGCCCGTTGAAAAAGTATTTGAAGAAGTTGAATTGCTCGAAGATTACGAATCTTTTGCCATCGATTCTCAAAAGAATATATCGGCGATGGCCCAGAGCATTATCAAATTAGTCGATAACTATTCCGATTCCGAAGCTATTAAAGAAATATTCCGGTCCGTCCATACGCTAAAAAGCGCCACCGCCATGCTCGGTATGAAAAATATGTCGGAGGTCGCCCATGATATCGAAACTATCCTCGATCGAGTCAGAAGCGGCATCGAATTTATAACCGAAGAAAAAGTCGAGCTTCTTTTTAACGTTCTTAAATATTTTGAAGAGTGTATGAAATCCATAAACATAGGAATAAAACCGGTGTTGTCGAATGCCGATATCAAAGAGCAAATCATTAAATTCAAAGACGAGGGCCCGGCTAAAAAATTGGTTCGCGTCATAGACGTTAAAACCGAACAGTTTCAGATTACTTCATACGAAAATTTAGTTATTACCGATAAAAAAAGCTATGGAATGAAACTATACTCGGTTCTCGTCGAATTTATTCCAGACCTTCCCATGAAAATGGTTAACGCTTTTATGTTATTTAAAACTCTCAAAGAACATGGTGAAATAGTTAAAACCATACCTACCATGGAAGAAATAGACCAGGGAAATTTTGAGTTATATTTCAAGATACTTTTTATAAGTTCCCGTGAAGTTAAAGATTTTGAACCGTCATTTAAGACAGAGGAAATCAAAAACTATGAAATATCTTTGTATGATGAAAGGTAGAATTTAAAGATGCCTGTAAATGATGATTTAAGAGAAAGCCAGGAACTGTTTTTAGCCGAGTCGGGCGATTATCTCGAGCTGTTGAATTCCGAATTGTTAAAACTCGAAAAGTTAAAAAACAGGGAAAGCGAAACCGAAAGCATTAATAACATGTTCCGAGCCGCGCATAGCATTAAAGGCATGTCGGGAATGATGGGTTATAATAAAATAAACCGTCTTACCCACAAGATGGAAAATGTTATGGATAACATCAGGCAGAGCAAGCAAAAATTCAACGATGATGTTATTGAAATTTTATTCCGCTGCTTCGACCTTTTAACCGCTCTTGTAGGCGCTGTTTCCTCGGATGAACCGGAAGATGAAACTGTAGATATCGAAGCGGTTTTAACCGATATCGAATGTATTCTGTCCGGCCGTCCGATCGCTTCAAAAAAGGCCGCGGCCGAAGTCAAAGCAGCGGCAGCTTCCGCGGCTTTGAACTCTGAAACGGCGCCCGGACCGCCTACGGCGGATTATACCCTTTCAATCTCAGGTGAAGTGCGCGAGACGCTCGGGGAGTTCGACGATTTAAATTTATTTATAGCGGAGCGCTCGCCCGATAATATATTCGAAATTTCTTTTTTTATCGACAGGGATTGTTATCAAAAATATTTGAAGCCGGAAGTTCTTTTCGATACACTCAAAGAAAACGGCGATATCGTTTTTATGTCGCCTTATCTTAAAAAGATCGCTGATATAACGAAAATAGATCTTCATAACGAAGATATCAAAATAAATATCATTTACCAGACGATGGACGGCGTCGATAATTTGAAAGAAAAAATTCAAAACGATTCCATAATCGTCCGTGATTTAAGAAAACCCCTGCCGGCGGAATTAATTCAAAAAACCCAGCAGCCACATTCTTTCGATAAATCTTCTTATATCGATATTTTTATCGAGGAGTCCTATGAAGAAATCGAACAGATGAACGAAGCGTTGCTTAAACTCGAAAAAGACCCTCAAAATTCGGAGCATATAAGCACGGTACTGCGCGTTATGCACAGTATAAAAAGTTCTTCGGCCGCAGTCGGATTCAAAAATATTTCATCTCTGGCGCATATTGCCGAAAGCCTTTTAGTGCTGATTAAAAACAAGCAGAGTATGGTTAATTCCGAGCTCATTTCAATCCTATTGAACGTGGCCGATAAAATGAGAAACGTTCTTGCCGTGGCCAAACAGAACGGCCCTGAAATCGATTTTAACGATGAGATCGAAAGGCTTAAAATTATAACGGCCGCCTACGGAGGAGGAGTCGACGGCGAATTGATCGATGACGGCGAATCCGGCGGGGCCGGCGCGCAGGAAACGGCTGGTAGCGGCAAAAAGCATGAATTCAAGTTCAGCGAGTACGAAAATGCTTTATTAGGCGAAGCGCTCGATTCAAAAAAGAAAATTTACCGTATCGACGTTTATATAGAGAGCGACGCGCCTATGAAAGCGATGCGCTACCTTTTAGTTTTAAGCAATTATAAAGAAAACGGCGATGTAATCAAGATATTTCCGGATTCTGAAGACGAATTCGAAAATTTAAGCACCGACAGTTTTTCATTTATTTACGTGACCGCCGATCCAGACGCGTCAAAGGTAAAAAAATTGGGCGACGTAGATCAAATAAGAGAAATAATAGTTGAAGAATATTTAGTAAAACCTGATCAGGATATAAAAAAAGCCGGTCAGTCCCGGCAGAGTACGGCTGCCGCTGAAGTATCGAAAACCTCAGTTAGCGCTGCTAAAACCCAGCAGGCGGCATCATTTGCCGCAGACGCGGGAGACGGCGGAGCGTCGATGACGAATCAGACTCTGCGAGTCGATCTGAGCAAGCTCGACAACCTTATTAACCTTATAGGCGAGCTTGTTATAATTAAAGCGAATTTTTTCCAGATCTCCAATCAATTGAGTAAAATATTTCAAAATAAAAAATTTGTGTTTTATATGGAAGACATGGTTTACAATATAGAGCGTAAGAGGGATGAGCTCGTAAATGAAACCGCCGAAATAGAAAAAATGATGCAGGCATTGAACGCGCCGCATGAAAACGGCGAAGGCGGGCGCAGAGAAGGACGCCGTGTCGATGTGTCCGATTATTCAAGTATTATTAACATGCTTCTGGCTAATAACAATAAAAATTCGATGTTTCTGTCTAATATAATACCGACGCTTAATTTCGTTCAAAATGAGCTGAGATCGCTTTTTAGAAATGAAAGCTATATACTCGATTTTAATGCCGCCGCTTATAAGTTGGGTAAAATTATAAATAACCTTCAGACCGGCATTATGGATACTCGAATGGTTCCCGTCGGCCAGTTGTTTAAGCGTTTTCAGCGCGTCGTTCGCGATCTGGCTAAAGCACAGGACAAAAAGGTCAATCTTGTCATCCGCGGCGAGGAAACCGAATTAGATAAAAAAGTTATCGACGAGCTCGGCAATCCCCTGACGCATATCATCCGTAATTCAGTCGATCACGCCTTAGAGCATCCGGATGAAAGAATAAAAGCGAATAAGGATGAAACCGGCACTATCGTTCTAAACGCTTATCACGAGGGTTCTAACATCTGTATAGACATTGAAGACGACGGGCGCGGCATCCGCAGTGATAAGGTGCTTAAAAAAGCTATTGAAAAGGGTATTATTACTGAAACCGAAGCGGCGTCTCTTTCAAAGCAGGAAATCGTAAATCTTATATTTATGGCGGGTTTTTCGACGGCTGAAAAAGTCACCGATATTTCGGGGCGCGGCGTGGGAATGGATATAGTTAAAAAAGCTATCGAGAATCTTAAAGGCTCCATAGCTATTAATACAGAGGAAGGCGCGGGCACGCGCATAACGATAAGGCTTCCGCTTACACTGGCTATTTTATCGGCTCTGTTAGTTAAAATAGATGATGCAATATTTGCTATACCGCTTGAATCGGTGCTTGAAATAACCAAACTTCCGAGCCGTGAACTGCATACGGTAGAAGGTGAGTTGACCATAAAACTCAGAAATAAAATATTATCGGTCACTCAGCTTTCCGAAGTTATCGGCATACCGCAAAAAGCCAAAATCGACGAAGTATTGACCGTAGTTGTCATAAGCTCTTCAAATAAACTTGTCGGAATTTGCGTTGACGAACTTATTGGAAAAGAAGAAATCGTAATCAAATCATTATCGGAAGATTTTAAAAATGTTGAAGGAATTTCCGGCGCCTCGGTTCTGGGTGACGGAACGGTTTCTTTAATACTCGATGTGCCTGCTATTATAAAAAGGGTTATGAAATAAGGGGGATATAAATGGATGATATCGAATTTTACGATGACGAATTTATAAGCATGCAGCTTAATTATCTCGATGAGTCGATCGACAGAATATCCGATTTTGTTGATATACTCTTAGATAAATCCAGAGAAGATATCAATAATTTCGACGTTAACGATACTTTCAGGCTCGTACACGGGCTTAAAGGCACCGCGGGGTCATATGGATTTAAACCCGTAAGCGATATCGCTGCGGCCCTTGAAAACCTGCTGTCGTTGATACGCGAAAAAAAATTTATATTGACAATTGATGCCTTATCTTTTATAATTGATTCGCTTGAATTGATTGTTGAGATTTTTAGTACTATTAAGTCCAACTATAAAATTTCGAATAAATTAAACGCTCTAAATATTAACTGCGCGGAAAAATTTAAGAATATTATCGTAAACTACCCGGTTATTGTAAAAGTTCTCTTTAAAACCGAAAGCTCGAAACCGGTTCATTCTAAAGTTAAAAACCAGGAGAAATCCGAAGCGAAATCTAAACCTGCGGACGGCGGCGAAAAAAAATCTAAAAACGCCGTCATAGCCTATAACGCCCGTTTTACTAAAAATATTATATGCGGGCTGCTTAAAGATGCAGGCTATAAAATATTTGAAACCAAATCGGCTTTAGAAGCTCTCGAACACATATGTAAAAACGGATGCGATATTCTTTTTACTTTTCAGGTGCTTGAAAAATTGAACGGCCGCTCGTTATGCGCCGTTATGAAACTTAACGATGAATTCGCCGGAGTGAAAGTAGTATTTTTAACTTCGGATAAAAATTTTAAAGAAAACCAGCTTGTTATAAAACCTGACCACTTGGTAATAATAGACGATAATCTTGAATCTAATATTACTAAAATAATTGTTTAGAGGAGAACCTTTGATGGACGGAAACGATTTTAAAATAGACGAAAAAAAACTTGATTATATAAGGATCGTTGCGCAGTTAAGCGCCGAAAACGCTTCGGCCGTAATATCAAAATGGCTTAAAAACGATATCACGCTTAACGTATTGAACGTGAATATGACTAACATCGAAGAGATAGCAAGCAATATGAAACTCAATGATGAAATCGTTTTCGCGGCCGCGACAGGTCTTGTAGGCGATATACGCGGGCATTTTTTATTTATATTCAAGCTCGAAGACGCCTTTAAGATGGTCGATATGGTTTTAAAGCGTCCGATAGGAACGACATGTGAAGCCGATGAAGTAGTGCAGTCGGTGGTTTTAGAAACCTGTAATATAGTCGGGTCTTCTTTCTCGAATTCTTTAGTCAATTTATTGAAAATAAAACTTCTCCCGTCTGCGCCGGTGGTATGCTGCGATATGGGAGGGGCCGTCATGGCTAACGTTTTTGCTGAATATTGTGAGTTCGGCGACAATCTGTTTTTCATAGATACCGAATATTTACAGGCGGAAAATAAAATATCCGGGTATTTTTTCATTCTGCCCACGCCGGACTCTCTGCCTGTAATGCTTAAATCTATGGCCGACGATTCTAACGGTGATGCCAGATGATCGAAACTAATATCGTGAACGTTAATATGGCCGATATGAAAGTAGCCGGCCCGCCGTCGAATTTAAGGACGGTTTTAGGCTCGTGCATAGGCGTATTTTTGTATGAGCCGCGTATGAAGCTCGGCGGAATGGTTCATATTTTACTTCCCGAGCATCCCGAAGGCGCCGCGGCCGTGACTAATGCCGCTAAATTCGCCACTACCGGCATTCCTGCGCTTTTAGACCTTATGTTGAAAGAAGGCGCGCAGAAAAAAAATCTTATATGTAAAATATGCGGCGGAGCGAAGATGTTCGCCGGGTTCAGTTCCAACACGATAACCGATATCGGTTCGCGCAATCAGGCGGCGGTTATCGAAACGCTTTTTAAACTTGGAATAAGGGTTTCGGCAAGGGATCTTGGCGGAACGACGGGCCGTAAAATTATAGCCGATCTCGAGACCGGATTTATAAAAATAGCTCATTTTAACGTGGGCGATAAAGTAATTTAAAGTGTGCCTCATATCTATGGATAAAGGTGAATTGAATGAATTCTGAAATTAAGGGCAATGTAATCGTTTATACTATCGAAGAAAATCTTGACGATATTTTTTCGGCATTTTTTTACGATGATTTGATATCGTTCGTAAATTCGAAATATTACAATTACGTTATAGACATTGCCCCGGGCGTAAAGATAGAATCGATCAAATTCGTCGCCGTGCTTCTTTCATTATCGGCTTATTGTTCTAAAAATAAGGGCGGGTTGATTATTTCCACTGCGAATAACGAATTTAACCGTTTATTGAAGCTGACGAAATTAGCGGATAATTTTAAAATTTTTGAAACTCTTGAAAAAGCCATGGCAAAATTCAGTAAAAAATAAAAATAGTCAGGGGGAGCCAATAGTATGCCCAGTAGAATATTAATAGTGGATGACGCTTTAATAATGCGGATGATGATAAAAGATATATTGACCGTTTCCGGCGGTTACGAAGTATGCGGCGAGGCGGTCGACGGACTCGACGCCATTGAAAAATATAAGCAGTTAAAGCCGGACCTTGTCACCATGGATATCATAATGCCGAAATGTACCGGCATAGAGGCTCTTAAAGAAATTATCAAAATAGATAAAACAGCCAGGATTATAGTGATAACGGCTATAGATCAGCGCGAAGC
Source organism: uncultured bacterium (assembly GCA_964436235.1). Taxonomy (GTDB): domain Bacteria; phylum Muiribacteriota; class UBA9980; order UBA9980; family UBA9980; genus UBA9980. Next base: position 5,104 of record CAYTCW010000058.1, on the reverse strand, counting down.
GCTTATGGACGCCATTAAAAGCGGGGCGAAAGATTTTATAGTTAAGCCTTTCGATGAAGAAAGAGTAATTTCGGCGGTTTCGAAGGCGTTAAAGCATTAGTTCGCACCGCGGGTTATAAACGTTAATCCGGGCGGTTTAATGCGGGATTTATTATTAATCGTAATTGTAAAAAATTGAATATTTGAGGTAATAATATGAAAAGCAATAAAATTACGGCCCTTGTAGTTGACGATTCGCCGTTAATGAGAAAAATTATTACTGATATCTTAAATAATTCGGGTAAAGTTCAGGTTCTAGACACGGCTTTTAACGGCCAGATAGCGCTTCAAAAAATAGAGGCTCTCAATCCCGACGTAGTGACTCTCGATGTGGATATGCCGGTTATGGATGGTTTTACCTGCCTGAAAAAAATAATGGAAGACAGGCCCCGGCCGGTAATTATGCTCAGCGGGCTCACCCAGGAGGGCGCGTTGCTTACGATCCGCTGTTTAGAGTCCGGGGCGTTCGATTTTGTTTCAAAACCTCTCGGCGGGCTTTCTAAAGATATTGAAAAAGTATCGGAAGAAATAATCGAAAAAGTGATCGAAGCTTATAATAATAAGCACAGGATAGCCCTTAAAAGATTGACTATGAAAAAAGAGCCGGCGGCCGAAGAAATAAGGCCCGTTATTTCGGCCGAGAAAAAAAGTTTGATAAAGCGGCCCGCTTCCGGCGCTTCTTCATGTATAGTTGGCATAGGGATTTCCACGGGCGGCCCCGTCGCTTTGAGGCAGGTTATTCCAATGCTGCCGGCGGATTTTCCGGCAACGGTCTTAGTTCAGCACATGCCCGACACATTTACCAAAGCGTTTGCCGAGAGGCTCGACGCCGAATCGCAGGTTGAGGTCAAAGAGGCCGAGGACGGCGATCTTATAAAAGTTGGCCGCGTTCTTGTCGCTCCGGGCAATTATCATATGCGCGTGAAAAAAGACCGCGGTTTTTTAAAAGTGAGTCTTTCAAAAGAGGATCCTGTTTCAGGCCATAGGCCTTCGGTTGACGTTCTTTTTAAGTCGCTTGCTGAAGAGATCGGCGCTAAAACCGTCGCCGTTTTAATGACGGGGATGGGACGCGACGGTGCTACCGGGCTTGGCCTTATTAAAGAAGCCGGCGGTTACACTATGGCACAGGATGAAACTTCATGCACGGTTTTTGGAATGCCGAAGGTTGCAATTAAAGAAGATGCCGCTAATGAAGTGGTTCATCTTTCTAAGATAGCTTCGAGGTTAATAGGCGCAGCGAATCAAAAAAAATAATAGGGGAGTAAGAATAATGAAAATCGAGTATATCAACCCGTTTCTGGAGGCCTCAGTTTACGTTTTAGAACAGTTTATGCAGGGCGTGAGTATCGAAAAAACTAAACTTACCGTTATTTCAGAGCCGCTCGCATCACTCGGAGTGGCGGCGCTTGTCGGTCTTACCGGCCAGCTTAAGGGCCGCGTTATCTACGATATGGAACAGGAGACGGCGCTTAAAGTGGTTTCGAAAATGAATTTTGAAGAGTTTACCGATTTTAATGAATTAGCGCGTTCGACTATAAACGAGCTGTCTAATATGATCACCGGGACTGCCGTCGCTAAACTTTCAGGATTAGGTTATAAGTTCGATCTTACTCCGCCGTCTTTATTCACCGGTAATAAAGTATTGATTACCGACGCGCTTCAGCTCAAACATCTCGTCGTGCCGGTAATCACACCCTGCGGAACTATTTTATTAAACCTCGGGCTTACCGATAAATAAGAAAATCAAAGTGAAGTGATAAAAATGCTTTATGAAAAGCTGAAACCTGCGGTAGAAAAAATTCTTGCGTTTCATATCAAAAATGCTCCCGGAGTCATTATGGGAGTGTATATGGTAGATTACGCTTACGAATTGATGGATTCGCTTTATCCCGACCGCGATTCTTACACGCTTAACGCGTTATCCGAAACCCGCGTCTGCCTCATCGATTCAATTCAGGTTATGACCGGCTGCACGGTAGGCAATAAATATCTCCGGCTCGATGCGCTCGATATAGGCCGCTATGCGCTGATTTTATATAACCGTGATACGGGCATCGGCTACAGGGTTTATATGGATATCAATAAAATCGATAAAGACAAATATCCGCAGCTTTACGCTTTTTTTAATAAAAGCCGCGATTATAAAAGCGCTTCGCGTAAAAAACTTTCCGAGGAAACCATTAACGAATTTTACCGCGCTGAAAGAAGCGTTTTATCATATCAAAAAGTAAAAGTGAATTTAGCCGCAAAGGACGATATAGTCGCGGCGGCTATCTGCGTTTCGTGCAAAGAGTCTTTTTTAGTTTCGCCGGATACCGACGCCGCTAAACCTTTATGCAGTTATTGCGGCGCTCTGGCGCTCGGCCGGTTCGTGCCGTTCGCGGTTACGGAGTAATAAAAGATGTCTAAAATATTAGCTATAGATATAGGCATGGGCACTTCCGACGTCTTTTTATACGATTCCGGCAAAAAAATGGAAAACTGTATTAAATTCGTCGTTCCCACTCCTCTTCGCCGCTACCTTAAAATGCTTAAAAGCGTTAAATTCGACGGCGCCCAGAAGATTTATATTTGCGGTGAAACTATCGGCGGCGGACCTTTAGCCCATAAACTCTCAACGCTCATCGAAGAAAAAACGGCCGAGGTTTTTATCACTCCTAAGGCAGCCTATACGATTAAAAACGACCATGACGAAATACGCGGATTAGGTTACAATATAATCGAAGAAACTGTATTCGACGTATTTAAAAAATCGCCGGACAAAAATTTTATTATCGATAAAAACGATATCTATATTCGCTTTAACGAGTTCGAGGCGCCTTTTTTAAGGGAGTTTTTCAATAACAGCGCCGAAGATATCGATAGTTTCGATGGAATTTGCGTATGCGCGCAGGACCACGGCCAGTGCAAAAAAGAAATATCCGACCGTCTGCATCGTTTCAGTGAATTCCGCTCTATTTTAAGCCGGGGCACGCCGCCTTCGCCTTACCTGTTCTGCAATAAAAACGGCGAAATTCCGTCCACTTTTTTAAGGCTTAATTCAATTGAAAGATCTTTAAACCGGAATTTCGGCGGGCGTAAAAGTATAATAATGGATTCTTCTCCGGCAGCGCTTCTCGGCTGTTTCGCCTATACAGACGAGTATTTAGAATTATATAAAATCCGTTTAGAACAGCCCTATTTAATGGTGAATATGGGCAATAATCACGCCATATTCGCCGCAGTTCGAAACGAAGAAATTTTAGCTTTTTACGAACATCATTCATGGGTGTACGACGAAGACCCGGCTAAACTTGAAAGCCACATAAAACGCTTTTGCGACGGCGATCTTTCGTCGCAGGAAGTCTTTGACGATGAAGGTAACGGCGCGGAGTATTTCGATGCGCCCGGTTATAAAAACATTAAAAACATAATAGTTACGGGTCCGAACCGTAATATATTTGCCCGTACGGATTTACGGCCTCATTACTCGGCGGTCGCCGGCGATATGATGATGAGCGGGCCCATAGGCATGGTAAGGGCTTTTAATAAAATATACGGCGTGTAATTTTTAAACTAAATTTTTTCGGATTTCGGGATCGGAAGTATAAATGCAGCAATTTATAGATATAGTCATTAAAGGTTGCGGCGGCGGATTTTATCAATTATGGGAATTCCTCGGCGAATTTTTGATAGGGGCTTTTCTGCCGGCTTTTTTAATTTCGGGCGCTATTAAAGTTTTTATACGTGAGCGCAGCATCACTAAATATCTCGGGCCGGGCGTTAAATTTTATATTTCTTATTCGATCGCATCGGTGGCGGGTTTTTTATTTTCGGCCTGCTCATGCGGCGTAATTCCGCTTTTTGCTTCTATTTTCAGGCATGGCGCGGGCATAGGTCCCGCTATGGTTTTTTTAACTACGGGGCCTGCCATAAATCTTCTGGCTATAATACTTACAGGGCAGATGTTCGGGACTAAAATGATGGCCTACAGAACTTTTTATGCAGTTCTTCACGGTTTTATAATGGGCTGGCTTTTTGCTTTTATTTACCGCAAAGAGCCGCGCGAAGCGAGCGTGGCGCAGGGAGTCAAAATGGTAGATGACGAACTTATAGCCGATAAAAGCTATGACAGCTTGAAAGACGAAGAATTAGACGAGGAATATATATCAAAGCCCCCGCATATTATAGCCTGGCTTTTTATCCTGCTTTTTGCCATGATGGTTATAGGGCAGCTCGATAATTTTGGAAGCATAAATCCCGTCTTTAAAATAGATATCTGGTTTAAACTTGGATTGATGCTGTTAAATGTCGCGCTGCTATGCGTTTTCGTTTTCAAGAATTTTACTAAAGAAGAATATGGCTGCTGGTTGGAGCGCACCGGCCATTTTATATATAAAATATTGAAACCGCTTGTCATAGGACTTTTTTTTATAGGCTTCGCACGGGAATTTATTACCATGTCGTTAGTAGTTAAATATCTCGGCAATAATGATCTATCCAGCTGCATGATCTCGTCTGTGATCGGCGCGTTTATGTATTTTGGAACTTGCGTTTCAGTCGTCATCGTTAAATTTTTGATGGATTTCGGCATGGCTGAAGGTCCCGCGCTTACTTTATTTCTGGCCGGACCGACCGTTTCTTTTTCATCCATGCTCGCGCTGATAACGATTATGGGATACCGCAAGACAATTATATTCGCTCTGACTATTATCGTATTATCGGCTTTAGCCGGCCTGACTTTTTAAATTATGCATAAAACACATTTTAATCCAGCCTTAATCATATTAGCGGCGTTATTGCCGTATTTTTTATTATTTTCAAGCTCCGCACGGGCGCAAGGACAGCCGGGCTTTATGAAGGCCGCTTCCGCTCATGCCGCGCAGCCCGCCGGCGGCTCGAAAATAAAGATATCGGTGTGGGATTTTCCTCGTATAACCCTGCCGCAAAAGGCCAATGACAGGTTTTTATGGCTGCGTGAAATTTGCGACGAATTTGAAAGGCTTAACCCTGAAGTTCGCGTTGATTTAACCAAGCTCACCTGGAACCAGGGCGGCGAGAAGATCAAAATAGCCGTATTCGCAGG
>CAYTCW010000057.1:25321-26675 GCA_964436235.1 uncultured bacterium | reverse complement strand
GGGGCTATGGGGGGAAGAGAGGGTCTTTGACCCTTTCATTCCCCCCATCACAGTCTTATAACAATATCACATATTACAAATTACACGCGTCATAATTTCACAAAAAAGCCGGCCACAGTCATTATAGCGCCTATTACAAAACAAACTTTCGAAATTATATCGAACGTTTGAGCGCTTGATTTAGCTTCTTTAGCGAGCTGTTCTTCAGATTTATTCGATACTATGAAGACTCCCTCGCCGTCTGTAGGCTTAGCTATTCGCAATTCGCCCATCGAATCGGACACTTCGCCTATTACAAAAACATTCTGTCTGAGCGGAAATATATACTCGCTGAATTTATAGCCGAGTATTTTACGGCCTTCGCGGCTGTAGTTTGAATAATTAGATCCGACGGAAAATGAAAAACCTCCCCAGCTGATAGAACCGTTAGAATAATTAACGTTATTGGCGGGTTCGAAGCGGTCAACGGATTTAACCAGATCTATTTCGCTGCCGGTCGGATCGACTAAAATGCTGCCGGTAGAGTCTTTCACGTAAAAATTAACGCCGCGCTCAACGCTGGTTATAGTTTCGCTCGTGCGTCTGGTTCTGAGTTCGCGTCTTTTAGTCTGTTGATTTTCGTGATAATAATTTTCTTCGTACTCGATTTCGACTTCGCTTTTATAATACAGGCATTTTTCTTTAGAAAGCTCCGCTGAAAGCGGATCTGCGCATTCTATAGAGCCTTTTACTTCGGCGAGCTGACGAAAAGAGCCCGGGCCCATCTGTTCGGATATCGTTTTTTGCAGCTCGATAAGTTTAGCCGCCGTATAGGTATCGGTTAAACTCAATGCGCTATATTTTTTTTGAGACGACTTTTTCATAAATATACAAACCACGCCGATTACTATTAATACCACGCCGATTATGCTTACGGCCATAAATACCTCCTGAACTTAAATTTACAGACTACGCCGATTATTATTAATACAACGCCGATGATCTTTACGAACATAAACACCCCAGCTGATTTAAAATCAAAGGCGGCCTTTAAAAGCCGCCTCAATAAATTAAAAATTATAGTATTAAATTATCTATCTTTCAGATGAGGTCTGAGATATTCGACGCAGCCGTCGAGTGTCGAAAGTTTCATATAATCGTCTTCGGGCACGTCGATTTTATAGCGTTTACGGAGTTCCATTATAATATCGAGAAAATCCATCGAATCTAATTCGATCTGTTCGCGCAGGCGGACCTGCGGATCGATATTGCTTAAATCGGCGTCCGGCGCGATATCGGCTACGATTTCAAGGATCATGTCTTTGATTTGCTGGTCTGTCATTGTAATCTCCCCTTGTTTTTATAATTTTACTTT
>CAYTCW010000057.1:2526-25221 GCA_964436235.1 uncultured bacterium | reverse complement strand
CTTTGATTTGCTGGTCTGTCATTGTAATCTCCCCTTGTTTTTATAATTTTACTTTTTTTATTAATTTATTATAAAATTAGCTGTATTTTTTGACTATTATCACTGAATTAATGCCTATCATGCCAAAACTGTTATTGAGGATATATTCGACTTTATCGACTTTTTTTGGAGCGTTCAGCACCATATTTTTAAGCTCGCATGCCGGATCGAGGTTATCGACGTTTATGCTCGGATGAATAACTCCGTCGTTGAATGAATCAAGATTTCCGGCGAGCTCGAGAGCACCGGCCGCGCCCATGGTATGGCCTATAAAACTCTTTGTGTTATTAACGAAAGTTTTATCGGAAGCACCGAAAACGGCTTTAATGGCATTACACTCCGAAACGTCGCCCTGCGGCGTCGAAGTAGCGTGAGTGTTAACTAAATCGATCTGTTCGGATTTAAGTCCGCCTCTTTTAAGCGCGAGGTTTATGCACTCCGCCTGGCGCTGCGAATTTGGAAGTACGAAATCGAGAGCGTCGGAATTAGAAGCGTAGCTGACGATTTCAGCGTAAATTTTAGCGCCGCGAGCGAGCGCGTCTGGTAATCTTTCGAGCGTATAAACGCATCCGCCTTCGGATATGACGATGCCGTTACGGGCTGAATCGAAGGGCCGTGATGCTTTTGTCGGATCACAATGCGAAGCGAGCGCGCCTTCATTACGAAAAGCGGCGAAGATACCGAAGGTATGAATCGATTCGGAAACGCCGCCGGCGATAGCCATATCGACCTCGCGGAGCTTGAGCATCTGAACGCCCTGGATGATTCCGAGGTTTCCGGCCGCGCAGGCGCCGCCGATCGCGTAATGCGGACCGGTTATTTTCATATTCAGCGTCACTTCACCCGGAGGATTATTCGCGACCGTGCGAGGATTATGGTGATGCGTCCACACTTTCGTGTCGTAATCGAACTGCGATATATTATAAATTTCGTTTTCCGTTTCGACATTGCCGTGCTCGGTAGTACCGATATATACTCCGACACGAGATTTATCGAAATTTTCAAAATCGATCTTAGAGTCGGCAACCGCTTCGTTCGCGCAGTAAATACTTATGGAACCAGCGCGCGTGCCGCGTCTTAGATCTTTTTTCTTCTGATATTTTAAAGGATCGAAATTACAAATGCCAGCTAAAGTTTCGCCAAGATAGCGCGTTGTGAACTTTTGAACGCCCGAAACCCCGTTCAGTAAATTATTTCTGAATTCAGCAAGAGTATTGCCGTTCGGCGAGGTCAATCCGACGCCGGTTATCACGATTCTTTCATCATTATTCATAAACGCTCATACTTCCTTTAATTCAATTAGGAATAACAATATCTATTTTCGAGATATATTATACCTGATTTTACCGATTATTTCAAATACTAAATTTAACTTTCACTAATTATTTTTATTTTTACTTTCGCTTTTTTTAATAAGATCGATCAAATATTCATGTGTCAGGCGGAATTTGGGTGTCCAGCCGACCGGCTCGAATGTAACCGGCTTCACTTTAGCTATCGTTCGCGAGCCTTTACAGTAAACGGTATTACCGTCTTCCGACAGAAAAGCCACGTCATAAACGGCGCCGGCCTCCCTCAATTTTTGAGGCGCTATAGTGACTATAAAAGGCCTTACGCCGAATATCGGTTTTAAGTAACTGAGATTTATGTTATACACCACATGATGCAAATCGGGATATTTAACGATATCGAATTCCTCTATTACTTTAACGGCGTTAAAAAACATATAAGTGGCACGCTCTAATATATACTGATAACGGGAGTTATGCAGCATATTAAGCGGGTCGAGCTCGTCGAAACTCGTAAACAGTTTAACGCGGAATACTCCATCATTAACAATCTCTTCCAGACCGTTATAATCAACTGCTACATCAGTAGAGGCCGCACATATTTTCACTTTTTTTTTATCGCTTTGATCCGTCATAATTATTACCTTAACTTACTAACCGCGGCCGCCGTTATTATTCAAACTTTCGATTAATTTCACAAGCCCCTCTTCAGTAGATACTTTCGGCTGATAACCGATCTCAGATCTTGCGCGGGCTATATTAAAATAATGGCTTTTAGAAAGCTGGGCCGCTAAAAATCTTGTCATACGCGGCTCCGATTCAATGCCGAAAAGCCGATACAGCGTCTCAAAAATCATTCCGGCTAAGTAAGCTAAATTATAAGACACTTTTTTTTCAAGCGGCGCTATATTCACTCCGCATAATATTCTATTTATAAATTCCCATAAAACTACCGGCTCGCCCTGACTGATAAAATACACGGCGCCGGCGCATTTTGCTCCCGGGACCAGCGCGTCGAAAGCGTTTAAATGCGCATCGACGGCGTTATCGATATAGGTGATATCAACTTTATTCAGTCCGCTGCCGACTATTTTAAGCCTTTTAAGCGCGGATTTTTCCGCCGCCGCTTTGATGACGCGCGGTATCAAATGATTATCGCCGGGGCCCCATATAAGGTGCGGCCGCAGTGAAACCGTTAAAAGCCCGCCTTCACCGCCGTTTGCCGCAATCACCATCCGCTCGGCCTCCGCCTTCGTTTGCGAATAATAACACAGATATCCAGCCGGATAGGCCGCGCTTTCGTCCATATTAAGCGCCTCTTCGGCGCTGTAAGCCACGCTTGGCGAACTGGTATAAATCAATTTTTTAACGCCGTGTTTGCGGCAGCCGGCTATAATATTTTTAGTGCCGGTAACGTTGACGGCGTAATAATCGTTATAACCGCCCCAGAAGCCCGCCTTAGCCGCCGTGTGAAATACCGCGTCCACGCCCGAACAGGCCTCTATAACCTTATCGGCGTCGCTTAAATCGGCCATGACAGAGACCGCCCCCATTTTTTCAACTTCGGCGTAGCGTCTTCGGTTTAAAACGCTTACCTGATAGCCGCGTTCCATTAATTTTTTAACCAACGCACTTCCGAGAAAGCCGCCGCCGCCGGTGACTAATATTTTCATAAACCGCCCCGGGAGGCTATTTCCGATAATTTTTCACGGAATATTTTAGCGTTATGCCGTACGTCAACCGGCATTTTTTCGATGAAATAAATTTTATTGATCTCAGCGGTTAAATCGGATTTTTTAGATAATTCAAACAGCTCTTTTTCAAATGACGCTCGCTCCGAATCGCTTCGCGGAAACTTATCCGGCAGCGGTTCTATAAAAATAACCGGCGTCTGATCGGGGGCTTTACCTGCAGCCGCGAGCGCCGATCTGAAAACGCCGGGATGGCGGTTGAATATAGCTTCGCATTTAACGCTGTAATAAATTTTTACGCCCGATACGACGCGGTGGTCTTTACGGCCGCAGAACCATAAATCGCCGGATTCGTCGATATATCCCGCATCGCCCATCCTGTGCCATAAAATTTTGCCGTCGCTTATTTTTGCCAGCGCCGTAGACTTAGCGTCGCCATAATATTCTTTTGTAACCACCGGGCCGGAGGCTATAATTTCGCCGATTTCTCCGGGCGGCAAAATAATTGATTCATCTAATTTATCGATCGGCCCGCCCGTTATTTTAATAATTTTAACCTTATTCGGCTTAACCGGCTTTCCAACGAGGATCCCGGCGCCCGCGCGGGTTTTTTCCCAGCCTTTTTCAAGTATGTCGCCGCCGCATATATTGCACAGCGGAAGCGATTCGGTAGCGCCATAGGGCGTATGCACGTCGGCCGATTCGGGCAGCATTTTTTTAACGCGGCCGATAAGCTCTCCCGATACCGGAGCGCCGGCTATTAATATCCGCTTTATTGAATTTAGTTTTATATTTCTTTCGTTACAATATGCGGCTACGCGGTTCCAGATGGCGGGCGAGCCGAAACTGTTGGTAACGCCCTGATCCGTAATACCCTCGACTATTTTTGCGGGATTAACCTGCGCCGGTTTGGTAGGGTCCATATCGGGAATCACGCAGCTCATGCCGAGCGCTACGTTAAAAAGCGCGAAAAGCGGAAAACCCGGAAGCTCTATTTCGTTTTCACCGAAATTATAGGCTTCTTGTAAAAGCTCCACCTGCGCGCCGAACATGCCGTGCTCGTATAGAACACCTTTGGCGGGGCCGGTGCTGCCGCTGGTAAATAAAATAGCGGCCGGATCGCACGAACGGGTTTCGATAAAATCGAAAGGCGCCCGGCCGTGCTCTCTTATTTTATCCAGCGTGAGCGCGCGGAAAAAATAGTTTTTACCGACTACTACATTATATTTAACCGATTTAAAATACCATCTTAAAATAGATTTGGCGGCGTGGACCTCGGGCACGGCGATAACCGCTTCAGGCGACACTTTAGCGACGCATTTTAACACGTTCATAATTCCCATGCCGGGATCTATTAAAATTGGAACCGCGCCCGTTTTAAAAAGCGCGAAGGCCAGCGCGATAAATTCGAGGCTCGGCCTTACCATTAAAAGCGTCCTGACGCCTTTTTTAATGCCGTATTTATAAAGGCCGTCGGCGTAACGGTCGCATTCTTCATTAAGTTTAGCGAAAGTAAAATGAGTATAAGCCACGCGGCCCGACTTATCGCGGCCGGCGGGAAATATTACCGCGCGCTTATGCGGCATGATTGCTGCCATATAAGGCAGATAGGAAGCTATATTGAATTTTTCGTCCCTGTAGTCGGGCTTATTCATAATCAATCACCCAGAAATTTTTTAACCCACGCAATTATAAGCTCAGGCGCATCTTCGAGAACATAATGTCCCGCGTCTGAAATACTGCGAAAATCCGCCGCCGGAAAAAATCGTTTCCATTTTTTCATAAACTCGAGCGTAAAACAAAAATCCTGTGCGCCCCAGATAACAAGCATAGGTTTATTTTTTAATAAATTTAATTTATTTTCGATATCTAAAAGCGTTTTATAACTCGGATGAGAAGGTGCCATGGGTATATCTTCAACAAAGCGCAGAGTGGCTATGCGGTTATGATAATTATTATAAGGGGCAAGATACCCCGATTTGACTTTTTCGCTCAGACCCGAAGGATTAGCCGTAGCCATATAAAGTGCCGCCTTCGCGAACGCGTTGAAACCGCGGACCGCGATATCGCCGAATAATGGAATTTTACAGATATTGATTCTGAATGGAATAAAATCGGAACGGAAAGCCGCCGTATTCATAACGATAATTTTTTTTATATTTTCAGGGTGCCTTACGGCGTAACCCATTCCTATGGCGCCGCCCCAGTCGTGAACGACAAGGCACAGGTTTTTAAGCCCTTTGCTTTCAACAAAATATTCGAAATTATTAATATGATTTTCGAGCGTGTAATCGTAGTTTTGAGGCTTATCAGACAGGCCGCAGCCTATATGATCGACTGCTACCGCGCGATGAGAGCCTTTGAGCGCCGATATAAGATTGCGGTAATAAAACGACCAGGTGGGATTTCCGTGAAGCATGACTACCGGCGCGCCATCGGTTTCGCCTTCGTCTATGTAGTGATAATTAAGCTCGCCGCTCGAACCGTTTTGCGAATAATTTAATTTTAAATAGCGTGATTCGAAAGGATAAATATCTTTAAACCCGCTTATGTCGATATCGCTGATATTAAACACGGCTACCACTCAACGCCGAGCATAATCGAATTAATGCCGCTGCCGATTCCGAGCATGGCGATATTATCGCCTTTAGAAACTAAACCCTGATCGCACGCTATTGCGAGAGTTATAGGAAGCGATACCGAACCTACGTTGCCGAGCACCTCGAAGGTCGAAAAATCTTTATTCATGTCTAATTCGAGCGCCTGATAAACGGCACGCCTGTGCATCGAACCTACCTGATGGCAAAAAATACGGTCGGGCGTTTCGGCGCTCCAGTTAAGCTCCCTCTGGAAGTCTTCCCAGTTTTCACGGGCGAGTTCACAGCCGGAAACTAAAAGCGCCTCGGCGTTGGTGCACATGTGGGGCATATTGGATTCGTTGGCGAAACCCGCATCGGCAGAGCCTACCGAACCCTGGCATAAATTATTATACATGGTAGCGGAACGGAAAGTGCCGCCTAATAATCTGTGTTTGGTTTTCGAAATGGAAATATCGTTTAAAACCACCGCTACAGCCCCTGAACCGATAGTAAGCGAGGGGAATGAATCTTTAATTTTATTTCTGGTGGGATTTTCTAACGAGTTGAGCTCCTGAATGGTTTTTTCAAGCAGCTGTCCCGCGCTCTCGCCGGCGACGACCAGCGCGGATTTGATCTGGCCGAGCTCGATCATATTCGCCGCGGTAAGCATGGCGTTTAAAAATCCGAGACAGGCGTTTGAAATATCGAATACCATGGCCGATTTTGGAAGGCCTAGATTATTGTGAACAACCGTTGCAGTGGCTGGTTCTAAAAAATCGCGAGAGACCGATGAATGAATTAAACATTCGATCTGCGACGAATCGACGCCGGCTTTTTCAATGGCTTTCAATCCGGCTTTAGTGCTCGCATCGCTGGGTTTAAAGCCCTTCGACCACAAGCGACGCTCGCGGATGCCGGTCATCATTTCAAGACGCCCGGCCGGAAGTTTTAACTTTTCGTAAAGCGGCGCGAGGCGGCTTTCGATATTTTCAGATGTGACAACGCATTCGGGCACTTCGTACCCAAACGCCTCAAGACATACACGTCGATAAAGCATAATCTTAAAACGCTCTTTCTTAAGTATTTTTATTAAATTGTGTGCGCTAAAACTAAAAAAACATTAAAGCACTAATAAAATAATAAGACGTACGATAAACCGAAAACCTTTTGCTTTTAAGAATTTCCAGTTCAAAAAAAGCATTTTAACCAAACTTATTTTTTTTGATAAATTAATTTTAACACTTTACTTTGATTTTGTCAATATTTTTTTGATTTTGATTTCGATTTTTTTGTATAAAACGATTGTCGCTACAATTCTATTAAATTTTAATAGTGCAATTATCAGACTCGATTCACTACAATTTTTACCGCGAGCCGTAAGGTATAGTTGCAGCGGTGCCATTATTGCTACGCATGTGCGTACGCAGTACGCACATGCAAACAAGCAAGCTGGCAGATAAATAAGTAAAAAGCAGGAAACAAGAAAAAAGAAAGAAAACGAAAACGAATTAAAGCCCTGACCAAAAAAGCTATCGATAAACTAACAATAAAGCGTCAGGCAAATTGCGGATAGAGGGTGGGGCGAGGGGAGGGAGAAAGGGTTGCTAACCCTTTCTCCCTCCCTTCAAAAAAACTTTATAATAAACAATAATTACATTTTGACTTCGAGGCCGAATGTTGCCGCGAGCAGCACGGCCTGTTCCGCTGATATGACAGCGCCTTTTAAATCGAGCGGGCCGGCTGTTATACCTTCGATCTCGCAATCGGAGATATCGAGACCGCGCAAAGATGCGCCTGAAAATTGTGAAGCTGCGAGGTTACATTTAGAAAAAGCGAATTTAGAAAAAACCGCGCGCTGGAAATCGGACTGGAGCATGTGGCAGTTTTCGAATTTAGCCTGTTTAAAATTAGCGAATGAAAAAAAGGCGTAATCGCATTTACAGTCTTTGAAGTAAGCGTTACGAAATACCGATTCGGTAAAATTGGTCCCGAGCATTTTGCAATTAATAAATTCGGCGCGGTGAATAACGGCATCCGTAAACACGGCGTTTGAAAAATCGCAATGTTCAAAACGCGAGTTATTGATTTCGAGTTTTTTAACTTCCGACTCGATAAATTGTATATTTTTGAAAAAGGAATTTTTAAAGCAGCACGATTTTATATTAATTTCAGGCGGCCGACCGTCGGCGACCTCGACGCCTTCTATATCGGCGCCGTCGCTAAATTCAATATCACTGATATTTAATTTATTAAGCCCATCCGAAAGATCGGCCTTCATTATTTTAACCGCCGCATCGGGCGCTTCGTCTATATTAAAATTCCAGCGGCGTGATTTATTTACGCTTTTAATAGTTAACTCCTTATATAACGCGGCGCGAGGACGGCCGGCTCTTTTTTATACGATTTAGCGAAGGCGAAAAGGCAGTGTGACGCGTTTTCTCCGGGCTCGGAGCGCTTGATATAAACCGGTTGAAAGCATATAAGTTTAAAATTATATTGCGCCGCGGTGGAAAAAACGTCGAATATTCGCGAATAATGATGTATCATAAAAAACTCGCCGGTCTTTTTCAATAAATAAGCGGCAGCGGCGAAAACATCGTCGAGCGTGCATTTTATTTCATGTTTGGCCTGCGCTTTTTTAGAATTACGGTTAACGCGCCCGGTGCCCAATTTAAAATAAGGCGGATTTGCGGCGGCCAGATTAAAAGTTTCCGGATAAAAATGCCGTTTTATCTCGCGCAGATCGGCGTCTTTAAATTCGGCGTTATCGAGCGAATTAAGCCGCGCGCTTTCGCGTGCGAGCTCGTTCAGCTGCGGCTGCAGCTCGATTCCAGTAACGCGCGCCTCCGGGTTTTGAAAAGCGGCGGCGATGCATAATCCGCCCGTTCCGGAGCCCAGTTCAGCTATCTTTAAAACAGGCGGGAAGCTATAATTATCGTTAATAAAATCAAGCAGAAGAAGCGTATCGGTCGAATAGCAAAAGGCTTCTTCGCTCTGAAGTATTTTAACGCCGCCGGCTATTATGGTGTCGTGCCTTTTTTGCATTTAAGCGTACCTTCTTTACAATTGCCGAATTTACAGGGCGCACCCGCGTAAGAAAATAAAACAGGCGCGATGCCTAACGCAAGTTTATACATTTTAGCCGCCATAGCGCGTATTTCCCACTGCGCGCGCATGCAAAGGCGCAGGCTGAAAAAATGAAACAGCTCGCGCGCGTTCATGGTAAAAACGAATTTAGTTTCCGCCGCGTTAGGCAGAACGAATCGCGCGTCTTCATTTTGCGTTTCGATGGTCTTTTCGCTCTCGCCGAGTTTATCGTGCCAGAAATCGTAAAAACCCTGAATAGTTTTCATCTGTTCGTCGAATACGCCTACGTATTTATCGCCGAGTTTTTTAATTGAAGGCGGCACTATATAATTAAATGTTTCTTTAGACGGGCCGCTTCTTTCGCCTACATAGCGCTGCGACTTAACGCAGAAAGTTGCTATGCGGTGGCGCGTGATCTGTGCGAGCAGGGCGCGGCTTACGCCTTCGACGGCGTAGGTAATGCTTACGTGTTCGATCGGGGTTAAATGCCCCATACTGATCAATTTTTTAATGAAATCGCGCTGGTCGTTTTTAGATATTTTATCGCGCAGCTCGTCAACGCTGCATTTTGAATAGCACATCTTCGCGGCGAGCGCCACTATATTTTCGGGATTCGGGGTATGTTCGACTATTGAAACTTTTAAATTAGACTGAGGCATTCAATCACCTTAGCTTCGATAAAAATAAAAAAAATATATACAAAAGACCGCGGGGGCGAGCGATAATGCTCTCCCCCGCTTATTAACTAATTTTATTTAAGATATAAAAGGCTGGATATTATTTTTTAGCTTCGGCGGGTTTCGCTTCGGCTTTAGCTGCAGGTTTTGTTTTAGCTTCGGCAGCGGCTGGTTTTGCTTCGGCTTTAGCAGCGGCTTTTTTGTCTTTAGGAAGTACTACGGGTTTAACGACTCTTCTCTGCGGTTTGGTATTAACGCCGAGTTCCGCGTTAGCGTGTTTTTTCTGGAATTTTTCGACGCGGCCCGCGATATCTAACATTTTAACTTTGCCGGTGAAAAAAGGATGGCATTTCGAGCATATTTCGACTCTTATTGCTTCCATTACCGAACCGGTTACGAATGATTCGCCGCACGCACAGTTAACCGTAGCGTTTTCATAAAAATTGGGATGGATTTTTTCTTGCATTTGTATTTCCTCCTGAGTAATTTATAAGTTTAATTAATTACCTATTTTAAAACTAATATTTGAAAAATTCTTTATATTTTAACACAAAACCATATCAAAAATCAAGACATTCCTTAAGTTTTTTTATTTTTTATTTTTTCCTGATTTTAGCCAGCACTAATTCGACATAACCTTTATCTTCAAGCGTCATATAAACCGCGTAAAACAGGCCGGACACTATGTAAGATATAACGGCGAAAAATATCGCCTTTTCGATAGTGATAATATAAGCGGCCAGTATAATCAGCCAGAAACCAATCTGGGTGAGCACGCGCCTGAAAAGTTTAGGCTTATTCTTATTAGATTTTTTAAGCGCCGGATAAGGAATGGTAGATACCATAAGAGCCGCCACCAGAAACATTGCCGCCGTGATCGCGCCGGTAAAGCGGTCTATATTGTATATCGAGCCGAACAGCACCAGCGCCGCCGCGAAAGCCGCGCCGCCCGGAATGGGCAGTCCGAGAAAATGCGGAGTATGCGGCATTATATTAAAACGCGCGAGCCTCAGCGCACCGCATAAAACGAAAGCGAAGGCCACCGCGATTCCAACGACGCCATAGGAATCCATATAACGATAATAAACTAAAAGCGCAGGCGCCACGCCGAAGGACACCAGATCGGCGAGCGAGTCGAACTCCGCGCCGAAAGTAGAAGTGCCCGAAGTCATGCGCGCGATACGCCCGTCCATTATATCGAATATCATCGAAAAAAATATATACCAGGCGGCCCACAGGTAGTCTTTAGATATTATGAATTGGATCGCGGCGAATCCGCAAAATAAATTCGCCGCGGTAAAAATGCACGGAATCGCGCACGCATATATTTTTTTCATGCTCAAATCTCCTCGATACTCTTCAGTGTATAATATACACGCCACATAAGCGCGCCGGTTTTATAGTGCCGGCAGCGCCCGGGGATAATTTGCCGATTTACTGAGAATCTTTTTTAACGAACTCGGCTAAAACGGTCTGACCGCCGCGAACCTGATCAGCGAGCGAAACGTTTATTTTAATATCGTCTCTTTTAGGTATAAAAATTTCGACCCTCGAGCTGAATTTAATCATACCGAAACGGTCCGTCTGAGTAAGCATATCGCCTTCCGTTACGTCGCATACGATGCGGCGCGCGACAAAGCCGGCGATCTGTTTAACTAAAACTTTGGTATTTGAATTTTGAAGTCCCATAACATTCATTTCATTATCGAACGACGCGCGCGGATTAAAAGCGGCGTCGAAATTACCGGGCCGGTAATTGATATAATCGACGGTACCGGAAATAGGGGCGCGGTTGATATGAACATTGAATATAGACATGAATATAGCTATTTTATAGGCCGGCCCCTTGATATAATCGGGCTCTTCACACTCTTCCACGGCGACTAAGGAGCCGTCGGCAGGAGATATAATCTTATTTTCATCTTCGATAAACTCGCGGTCGGGATCGCGGAAGAAAAACGCGCAAAAACCGGCGAATATAAAAAATAAATTCGAAAGCAGACGGCTGAACCTGCGGGTTACAAATCCCGCCAGAATTGAAAATATTATAAACGGATATCCATCTTTAACTATCTTCATTTACCGATCATCGCCTTTACATTAGTTTTTTCGGGCTGCTGCGCCTGAGTGCTGTAACCTTTGAAAGCTCCTATTTTAGTAACACCGCCCATATAGGGTATGAGCGCTTCGGGAACGCTGACGCTGCCGTCTTCGTTTTGATAATTTTCGATAACCGCTATCAATGTGCGGCCTATCGCGAGTCCTGAACCGTTGATGGTATGGGCGAATTCAGGTTTAGCCTTTGCGTTGCGCTTAAAGCGGATCTGCGCGCGGCGCGACTGGAAATCTTCGAAATTAGAGCATGAAGAAATTTCGCGGTAGCAGTTCTGCGACGGCAGCCATACTTCAAGATCGTAGCACTTCGCGGCCGAAAATCCGATATCGCCCGTCGATAAAGCCATGACGCGATAAGGCAGGCCGAGCTTCTGAAGAATTTTTTCCGCGTCGGCAACGAGTTTTTCGTGCTCTTCATAACTTGTTTCGGGAGCGGTGAACTTAACGAGCTCGACTTTATGAAACTGATGCTGCCTGATAAGGCCTTTGACGTCTTTACCATAGGAACCGGCTTCGGCGCGGAAACACGGCGTGAACGAAACGTATTTAACGGGAAGCGATTCAAAATCGAGCATTTCGTCGCGGTGCAGATTGGTTACGGGCACCTCGGCTGTAGGTATCAGATAATAACCTGACGGGCTCACTTTGAAAAGGTCTTCTTCAAATTTAGGAAGCTGCCCGGTGCCGCGCATCGAGTCGCGGTTGACCGCGTAAGGCGGAAGTACTTCGTGATAGCCGTTTTCGCCGGTATGCACGTCGATCATGAAACTGATAAGCGCGCGTTCGAGCCGCGCCGCGTCGCCTTTCAAAACCGTAAAACGCGCGCCGGTTATCTTGGCCGCCCTGTCAAAATCGAGTATATCGAGCTTAACGCCTATATCGGCGTGCGACAGCGGTTCGAAAGAAAAATGCGCGGGCGTTCCCCAGCGCCTTACTTCTACGTTATCGTCGCCGCTGGCGCCTAATGGCGTAGTTTCATGGCATATATTAGGAAGGTACAGTACTACTTCTTCGATCTTTTTTTCTATTTCGGACTGCTTAGCGTCGAGCACTTTTACCTTTTCCGAAATAACTTTCATTTCTTCGAGTTTGGCCTTTACGTCGGCCCCCGATTTTTTCGCCGCCGATATTTCCGCGTTTGCCCTGTTCTGCTGGCATTTAAGTTCTTCGACTTCTTTGATGACCTCGCGGCGCTCTTCGTCGAGTTTTATAAAACCGTTTAACTGATTTATATTCACTTCTTCCTGGTTTTGAATCAAAAACTTTATGCCATCGAGTGTTTTATAGAATTGGCGTATTTCTTCAACGCTTTTTTCGCCTAATTTACTCCTATATAAGTTTATGGATTTTTCATCGATATCGAACATGGAACGGGCTATAAGAGCGCGTTTCACCTTAGCCATATCGGAGCGGATCAATTTGGGGTCGAGCATAAAAACTCCCTTCGACTAACTACATTTTTATTATAAATCGCGGAAATTATTTTACCAGAAACAAAATTAAAATTCAATAAAAAAATAATTCCGCGACGCTATTAAGATTAGAGCTACTGTCCGAGAACGTGTTTTTTATAGCTTTCATCGTAAAAATCTATCGCGCGGCGCATATATTCGCGGTGCTGAGCATAGGTGCCCGGAAAAAAGGCGCCTTTAAAGCCCGCAAGACATATATTGCGCAGGCCTTTTGCGTCGATATCGCATATTTTCATAAGCGACATATATTCGTCGGTTACCGTTACTCTCGATATAACGCGGTTATCGGTGGATATCGCCACGCGAAGGCCGTATTTTAAAAAGTCTTTTACGGGGTGGAGCTCTAAATTACGAAGCGATGGAAGCGTCTGCGAATTAGACTTGAGGCAGACTTCGACGGTCGTTCTTTCGCGCGCCATGCGTTCAGCGGTCTGGTTCATATATTCGATCTTTTCTTCTTTAGACATTTCAGTGCCGTCGGGATTTTTACGCTGCATCTTTTCCCACTGAAATAACTGCGTTCCATGGCCGATTCTGCGAACATGACAGTATTTAATGGCGCCCATGATGCTTTCAGGGCCGTACGCTTCGCCGGCGTGGCAGGTGGTATGAACGCCGCTGTTATAGCAGAATTCGAAAGCCTCTTTATGCACGTTGGCCGGAAAGCCGTCTTCGCGGCCGGCCAGATCGAAGCCGACTACTAAATATCCTTTTTTCATCGAGCTGACGGCAAGTTTCGCTATTTCTTCGGAAGCCATGATGGCAAGGTTCTGAAGGTGATCGCCGGTATGCAGCTCGTATAAGGTTTTATAATAATCACCCATCGTAGGCATTATCATGCGCATCGCGCAGAGTATCATGCCGCAGCGGTAAGGAAGCTCGCCTTTAAGCCTTACTTCGTCTTTCGAGTTAAATTCATCCATCGCGCGGCGCAAACCTTTATCGATGGATTTGATTATATCTTCCCAGCCGAGAGTTTTACTCCAGTGTTTCTGAGGAGCGAAACGCATTTCGAAGTATCTTACTCCTTCGTTGAACTCGTCGCAGGCTATTCTGTATGCGACTTCTTCGAGGCTTTCGGTATTGCGCAAAACGCAGTTTACGAGTTCGAACGGAACGAGATATTCCATAAGGCTGTTATATTCGTGCTTGAAAACTTTTTCTTCGAGCTCTTCCGCCGTGCCGGAAACGATGCCGGGAATGCCGAGCGTTTTAGCTTCGTTTACAAGATTTACCTTCTGCTCTTTTGCAAGCTCCACTATCGTTTTAGCGCGGACCGAACCGTCTAAATGCATATGTAAATCGGTTTTGGGAAGTTTTAAAATCTGTTCTTTGGTTATATTTAATGACATACCATACCGCCTTTCTATAATATATAAACTCCAATGGAAATTATAAACTTTTAAAATTTACCCGCTTTTTAAAGCCGTACGGCTTTGGTATAATAAACCACTCGATGCCGGACGCGCAAATCGTATTTTAACATAATTTACAAAATTACTCAATAATTATCGAATAAAAACTTGATTAATTTCTGACGCAACGCCGAATCGGACGAATTATAGGCTATAAAGTAAGCTGACGAACTTTGCGGTACTATATAAAGGCCGCAGCTATACCCCCTGAGGCCGCCCGTATGCCAGAAAATTTCACGGGAATTATAGAGCGATCTGCGAAAACCTGCCGCCATATAATCGATCGGCGGAAATTTATCGATAAGCGGGGCGTCTTTTTTATTGACCGGCACAAGTTTTTTGAATAAAAGCGAAACCGAGGCATTGTCTTTAAAAATTTTCGAACTTTTCCGGGCATTCGGGGCGTAACTTATGGAACTCAATGAGATAAGCTCGATGATAAGTTTCGACATATCCGCGCCGCAGGTTAAAAAACCCGAAGCCGAAGGCATGTTATGCCGTTTAACTGCGGCGGCCCGGCCCTGACGACCGGCGCCGGCCGGAGCGCAGGCGATATTATAATCCAGACCGCCCGAATCGAGATTTTTATATAAATCGAAGGGGTCGAATGAGCTGTAATTCATATCAAGCGGCTTGAAAATCAGGGATTTAACGTATTCATAATATCTTACCCCGGCCGCATTTTCAATTAACGAGCCGAGCAGGGCGTAATTGAAATTAGCGTATTGAAAACATGCGCCGGCTTTTTCGGCATTGAACGCCGAATGATTTTTCGCGGCAAATTCCGCTATGAACGGCGGCGGCGAACCTTTATCAACCTCGTCGGAGTAAAACGGAACCGCGCGGTCTTCAAATCCCGACGAATGCGTCAACAATGAAATCGGAGTTATTTTTTTATCGACGGTCAATCCGGCAATGCGTTTTGATTCGGGCGGACGGCCGGGGCCGCCTAATAATAAAGCGGCCGGCGCGTTCAATTCGAGCCGGCCGGCCTCTGACAGTTTTAAAACGGCCATAGCCGTTATAATTTTTGAAAGCGAGCCGGCCGGAAATATAGTCTTATCAAAAGTAAACACTTCCCTGCCGCCGATATCGGCATAGCCGGAAGCGGCCTCGTAATAAGGCGCGCCGTCCTTGAACACTATAATAACCGCGCCCGCCACATTAAGCGCTTTCATTAAGCCGGAAAGCCTCGCGGATATATCTTTTTGGCTAAAGGTTTTTTTCGCGGCCCCGGCAAAAACCGGAGCCGTTAAACCCGCAACGATCGATATTAAGATAACGACGGCTATTTTTTTCAAAATTAGACCGCCGTTATTATTTAACTGCGTAATCGTACTTTTTAAACTTACGGTTGGCCGGACTGTAAACTATTATAGCATCCGTCTTTTTAGTTACGGAACTTTTACGGTAGTAAATTATATTTTCACTGTCGCGGGCTTCTTTGCAGCGCGAGTAAGAATATCTGTGATCTACGGCGCTCTTTGCATCCAGACAGAAAGGATTGTTAAGGTCCGCGTTAAATATATCGAGCAGTTGGGCCGCTACGGCTTTAGACTTGAATATCACGCCGGCCTCGCGTGAATATAAAAAACCGCTTTTTGATATATTAGCGCTTCCCACATATACGAGCTCGGAGTCTATCACGGCCGCTTTAGAGTGCATCATGCCGCGGTTTTCGACAATGCCGAGAGGCGCGAGATTAAACAAATAAACGGCGAAGCCGTCGTTTATAAGTTTGTCTATGCCGTTACGCGCCGACTGGTAAAGCGGATTTTCATCGGTATACGTGCGCTCTTCGATGAGTATCTTCACATCGACGCCGCGGGCGCGGGCGGCTTTAAGACTTTCATAAACGCCACCGAAATCGGAGTAATAATCTATTTCAAAAAAAATGGATTTTTTAGCGGCATCGAATAAATACGAAAGCGTCGGTTGATAATTAGCTATATAAGGATTATTGAATATATTCGGCGCGGCTTCTACCAATAAAAAATCCGCCGGACGCGGCCTGTAATTATCGTAATTAAAGGCAGACACATATCCCGAAGCCATAGCGCCGGCTATATCCCAGTCGAGCTCGAATATTTTACGCATATTAAAAGCGAAGTCGATATCATCTACTATTACAGCAGTCTCACGATTTTCGAAAAAGCCCATAAAGCTGTAGTTGGTGCCGCCGACGACCGTATAGCGGTTATCGACGATGATGGTTTTACAATGGACCGAACCGTATATATTGCTGAATTTTTTGAGGTCTAAAAAGCGCAGATCGACTCCGGGATACTTAGACTGCAATTCCACCGCCAGAGTTTTATCGGCGTGCGTTATATCCGCCAGAAGAAGTTTGATCTTGACTCCTCTTTCGGCCGCGTTTCTTATCGAATCTAAAAATTTAGAAGATACGCTTTTTTGAATATAATAAGTTTCGAATATTATCTCCTTTTCGGCTTTATCCATTAAAGCGGTAAACGCCTCTTCGGAGTTAATGACCGCCGGCGAATTAAGCTCAGGCGGAGTGGTTTCGACGATCGTTACGCGAGAGGCGTCTATTTCTTTTAAATTATCGATTATCCCCTGATGAAACGGAGCACCGGCGGCGGCCGTGCTCATAAAAATAAGCGCGGCTAAAGAAATTATAGTTAATGAAAGCGCCGGCTTTGTCTTTTTTCCGATAATGTAACTCACCATTTTTTTTAACATAACTCTACCCTCCTGTTTTTCTGTTGTTATTTTTTACTTTATCGTTTTATCAAATAAATATGCAAAAATATGATTACTAACCCTTTAATTGTCGTAACGGAAATAATTAAGTTTTATTGCCGCCAAATATCATTGCGCCGCGGATAATTCGGCCGCTTTTTTATAAATTTCTTCCGGCAGTCCACACTTTTGAGCCAGCTTTACGGCATTAACCATCTGCACCGGACCGGCTGCCAGCTTATAAGTAAAAACACTTTCGAGCCCCTCCATTTTTTCTTCGAAGTGATAATTTCTAACCGCCGGCGCCGCCTCTGTATCACCGAGCGAAGTTAACTCGCGGTCGTGCGTCGCCATTACGAACTTACCGCCCGATTTCTGCAGATATTGTAAAGTAGCTCTGCACAAAGCGAGCCGCTCGCGGCTGTTAGTGCCGTGAAAAAGCTCGTCGAAAATAGCGAAAACATTATTTACCGACGCCAGCTTATCGGTAACGGCTTTAACTCTTAATAATTCAGAGTAAAAATGACTGATTCCTGCTTTGATCGAATCGGTTATTCTGATATCAGTTATAATTACGAAAGGCGTCAGTTCCATACTTTTAACGCGGGACGGCGCGCCGGCTAACGATAAAATTATACTTATAGCGGCTGATTTTAAAAAAGTAGATTTACCCGACATATTAGAACCAGTGATAATGGCTATATCGAGATTTTCATCGAAAATCAAAGAATTATCGACAGCTTTTTCGTATTTGATAAGCGGATGTATCACGCCGTTCAACTTTAAAATCTGAGGACCGCCCGCGTCTTTTATATCCGCAAAATTATATTCGGGCAGGTCTATTTTAATATTTGCCAGCGAAGACAGAGCCTCGAATTCAGCCATGGCGTCTATAAAAGAAATAAGCTCGCGCTTTATTTCATAAGTCTTGCGTTCGATGCGTTCGCATAACATAAGTTCGGAAAGTATAAGCGCGTCGAGCATCACGGGAACCGGTATAAGCATTAAATCGGCGATTTTAGCCAGAACTCCGAGTTTTTTATGAAACGGCGGACCGTTTTTAATTTGCAAATACTCCGCGCGGCCGCAAAGCGGAGCCGCTATTTCTTTCAATAACCCTGAATCAAAAGCGCGACCGTAAAATAGCGCGCTTAATTCAGCAAACGGACCCGCAAATACCGACATGGATATAAAACTTTTCTTTATCTGAGCGCATTTATTAAAAAACATGGCGATCAAAGCGAAATTAAATACATAAATAATAGCGAATATATTATAATGCCCCGAAACTAATGAAACAATAGCGGCGGCAGCCGAAAAAAACAATAACCATTTAAAAAATATATTATGCGGCAGCACCGGCGGCGCCGTAACCGCCGATATAAAATCGCTGAACCGGCGCCCGCGAAGACCGTAAAGCGCCAGCATAGACTTTTCTACGAATACGGGATCCGCCGCGAGCTCTTTTACCGCCTCCTGACGATTTCTGATAAGCGGCGAATCAATAAGGGGCGTTTTAAGATAACTGTATGTTTTTCTGATCCCGGGCGAAGTCTGCGCCGTATTATAAAGCGAAAATAAATTGGCGTCGCCGGTATAAAAATCCAGATCGTTTAAAATATCGCCGCCGATATCGTATGAATTGCCGGGAAGCGTATGCAGCGGAGGTGAATTGAAAAGATGATGATCGATAGTTTCTTTAACGAAAAACTTTTCGGCGTCCCTGTGGCCTTCTATGTCTTCCTGACAGCGCCTCCTGCGTTCATTGGCAAGAACCGATTCAGCACGGCGTTTTTGCAGGTTTTCCAATATCGAATTATGGTAATACATAAGGCCGCCAAAGGCTATAATCGAGTTAACTCCTATAAACACGGCCGTAACCTGATCGCCGCTTACAAACAGCCACGACGCAAAAACAATTATTAAAAATACCATAAGCCTTAAATTGGAAAAAGCGAAATCGATCTTTTCAAGCCGTAAAACTTCCCTGTCCGTTTTTTCAATTTTAACGCACAGCCCGTTTATTATCGATTCTTTTTGCTTTATAATATCAGATCTTTGATCATCCATTCGTTCACCGTTCTTTCCGGATAACAATTAATTTTATTACCTTGATACAAATGCTTTATTATAAATGGATATTAAATAAAAGTCAATCGATAAAAATAGCAATTAATTTAATAATAAACTTGAAAAATAATTAAAATTACTTTATAATCTATGTGCTTAGTTGTTTAAATACAAGTCAAGCAACGACGCGAACCGGCCGGACGCGCTTGCTAATATTTAAATACATCGATACGGTTGAAATTACTATAAAATAAAAGAAGTTGAGGTTTAAATTATGAAGGGCATTACCCATTTTTTAACGGGAGTAGCTACGGCTTCATGTTTTCCGATAGGCATGCAGTCGGTGTTTATGAATAAATCTTTCTTTTTGCCTTTAGGCGGGCTTTTCGGCATCTGCTGCGACACGCTCGATTTTCGTTTCGCCCGCTATTTCTGGAAGCACGACCATGTTTTAAGGATCAACGAAGACGACCTCGACCCGAAAGTAATAGCTGAAGGTTACGCTAAAGCCATCGACGAGGCCTTCGAGCAGAAGAAAACCATATATTTAAAAGTCGATATAATAAGGCTTTCCGGCAGTTTTTACCGTACCATAAATATATTTCTCGACGATAAAAGAAAAGAAGTGACCGTAATGATAGGCTCTATAAAAACCATGAGCCATGTCATGGAGCGCCTCGACTACCTTCCCGATTATGAAACCATGAAAAAATCGATCGAAGACGTAGGCGCGGCTAAAACTCTCGAAAAATTAATCGACCACCTGCCTTCAGTCCCCGACAGCCGGCCGGTTGAAAATCACTTTTACACCGCTAAATTCAAAGCCGATGTCGTCAACACTTATTACCAGGACACCGAAGTCGGCATATTTTCGGGCCCCGATTTCGCCTTCACATTCGATAACGATAAGATAAGAATCGATTTCATACCCTGGCACCGTCAGTGGTCGCACAGCCTCACGCTTGGCTTAGTGATGGGGCCGATAGGCTTTGCCATATATGCCGGCTGGGCCGAATTATTCGCCGGAAACCTCGCGGGGTTTTTCAACCCGCTGGCTATAAGCGCTTTTTTCATGGCGATATTAGCCGTCTGGTCGCATATATTCGTCGATCAAACCGGCCATCTCGGCTCGAACCTTTTTTACCCCATCACTAAAGAACGCTCCCAGGGCCTCGAATGGACCACTTCGGCGTCCGTGTTCCCTAATATATTCGTCAATTACCTTTCAATCGCCATTATTATCTGGAATATCAACGCCTTCGCACCGACGCCCGCTTTTACTCTGCCATGGGCCGCATCCGTCGGCGGCGATTTTTCAAACGCGGGTTATTATCTTATCTCGCTTCTAAATTATATAGTTTATTTCGTGGCTATTCCGCTCGGAGCGCTTTACGGCATTACAAAACTTTACAGCAGATTATACTACCACAAACGCGCCAGTGAAACTAACGAATATTTCGACGTGTCGAGCATGTCCGGCGAATCCGGCGACATGTAACACGCTTTATAAAAACAGCAATAAGCTCTGCCGCGGCAGTTAAAAACAATCGAGGAGAAACGGATGTACGCACTTTCAATGCGCGCCATATCAAAGAGTTTTAAAAGCGTTACGGCCAACGATAACATAACGTTTTCAGTCAAAAAAAATACCATACACGGTTTAGTCGGCGAAAACGGCGCGGGAAAATCAACGCTGATGAATATTTTATACGGACTGTTAGAGCCCGACGGCGGCGAAATTTACATAGACGATAAACCCGTCAAATTCAAAGGCCCTAAAGACGCCATAGAAGCCGGCATAGGCATGGTCCACCAGCATTTCATGCTCGCGGGGCCGTTGACCGTGACCGAAAATATAATTCTCGGCAGCGAGCCCGAAGGCGGGTTTCTGCTCGATTATAAAAAAGCCCGCGCCTTCGTGGCCGAACTTTCATCGCGCTACGGCCTTAAAGTCGATCCCGACGCGAGGATCGATTCTATTTCAGTCGGCCTGGCCCAGCGCGTCGAGATATTAAAAACCCTTTACCGCGGCGCGCGCATAATAGTTCTTGACGAGCCTACCGCGGTTTTAACCCCTCAGGAGGTCGGCGATTTATTGAAAATAATGGATAAACTCCGCAAAGACGGCGTGACCATAGTTTTTATCAGCCATAAGCTCCGCGAAGTAAAACGCATAACCGACGAAATAACCGTTATCCGCGCGGGAAAGACCATCGGAACGCGCGCCACTAAAGAAGTTGACGAAAACGAGATCGCTAAAATGATGGTCGGCCGCGAAGTATCGTTTAAAGTCGATAAAAAAAACGCCGATGCTAAAGAAATCAAAATATCGGTAAAAGAACTCGAAGCCTTTAACGATAAGGGCTTTAAGTGCCTTAAAAAAATATCCTTCGATATCCGCCGCGGCGAAATATTCGCTATAGCCGGCGTCGAAGGCAACGGCCAGTCAGAACTTTTAGACGTTCTCGGCGGAATGAGAAAACCGTCCGCCGGTTCCATAAAACTTTACCGCGCAAATATGGAAGAAATTGATATAACCGGCAAAACGCCATACTACATATACGAAAATAAAGTCGCCCACATACCGGAAGACCGTCATAAACGCGGCCTGCAGCTTAAATTCAGCGTCA
Organism: uncultured bacterium; assembly: GCA_964436235.1. GTDB lineage: Bacteria > Muiribacteriota > UBA9980 > UBA9980 > UBA9980 > UBA9980. The sequence continues at coordinate 3,454 of CAYTCW010000057.1, read as the reverse complement.
AAAATAACTTAGTGACAAGCCTCATACATAAAAAGCCGTTTTCAAACGCCTTCGGCGTGATCGACTCCGGCGCGCTGGATCGCAACGCGGCCGATAAAATCGCAAAATTCGACATTAGATGCGCCTCGGCTGAAATTAACGCGCAGAACCTTTCAGGCGGCAATCAGCAAAAAATAGTCATCGCACGCGAATTATCGAAAGAACCCGAATTTATAATAATAGCGCAGCCGACCCGCGGCGTTGATATCGGAGCGATAGAATTCATTCATAAAAAAATAATAGAATTGCGCGATTCAGGAGTCGCCATCCTGCTCATATCGGCGGAGCTATCAGAAATAATCAATTTATCCGACCGTATAGGAGTTATTTATAACGGCGAACTTCTCGAAGTAATGGAATCCCGCGAGGCTAACGAAGAAAAATTAGGATTGTTAATGGTAGGCATAAATAAAAAAAATTCAGACAACGCGAAAGTCAGTGATAAAATTGAATAAAGCACATAATCACAACTACACAAAAATTATTAAAACTATTGCTAACAATTTGACCGGCTTAATTTATCCAATAAAAACCGCTTTGACATCGCTTCCGGCTAAAACAGCGCTGTTCCTTTTAATAGCGCCGCTTATATTCATTTTATCCGCGGCGGTTTTAGCTCCGGCAATCGTCTCAACGGCATTGTATTCACCCGCATTCGCCGGAAGCGACAATAAAATCTCGATTACGGTTAAATCAAAAATCAGCGAAGAAGGAAGTATGCAGCGCGAAGTGATAATTCCCGCCGATGAACAGATGCTCCGATTCGCCAAAAACGAGTTCTTCGGCGAGACCGTGCCCCAGGGCTATTCCCAAAATTACATGGCCTCCGAAACGCTTGAAAACGGTATGATTAAACTAAACGCGGCTTTCGAAGACGCCGAAGACTGCG
>CAYTCW010000057.1:0-2426 GCA_964436235.1 uncultured bacterium | reverse complement strand
CTTGAAAACGGTATGATTAAACTAAACGCGGCTTTCGAAGACGCCGAAGACTGCGCCGGCGTGTTAATGGTTGAAAAAGACCTCTACTTCACCACGCGTCACCAAATCAAACAAAGCATACCGCAATACTGCGACCGCGCCATAATGGACAGCGTAACCGCGCGCTTCGAATTCGAACTGCCGGCCTCTATAATTAAAATACAACGCGATAAAAAAAACCTGACAAGACAGTACGGCGTTTTAACCACCAACGAGTTCGTTTTAAACGCCCGTTCCAATATGGATTTATTTTACCAGTTCAATAATTACGGACCGGTGAGCGTAGTTTTTATCCTGCTGCTTGCCGTCTTCGCGGCGGCAAAAATAACCCGGCGCTTCGACTATGTGCTGCTGCCCCTGCTTGCGATATCTATAGCCTTTCTTTTCGCCGCTATCGTAATATTAGCGATAGGCGAATCGCCGTTTTCAGCCTTAGGCGCTATAACTAAAGGCGCATTCGGCTCTCAGACAGGATTTTTAAATTTACTGCTTTCGGCTACGCCCCTTATTTTCACCGGCCTTGCTGTAGCCTTCGCTTTTAATTGCGGGCTTTTCAATATAGGCGGCGAAAGCCAGCTTATGATAGGCGCATTCGCTGCCGCCGCCTGCGGCTATTACTTTGATCTAAACGCGTTTATACACGTTCCGTTAGTATTGATAGCGGCAGCGCTCGCAGGCGGCCTTTTCGGCTCGATAGCCGGCTGGCTCAAGACGCGCTTTGAAATTCACGAAGTTATCAGCACTATAATGCTAAATTACTCCGCTTACGCGCTGCTCGGATATCTCGTGCTGCTGCCGTGCTTCAAAGAAAACGGACCGAACCCGCAGACTAAAGAAATACTTCCGAGCGCAGTTCTGGCCCCATTTTTTCACCGCCACGACCTTAATTACGGACTGATAATAGCCTTGGCCGCAGCGTTTTTTATATGGTTCTTATTGTATAAAACCACCATCGGATTTAACATAAGAGCGGTCGGATTAAACGCCGCCGCGGCCGAATACAGCGGGGCCGGCGTTTCTAAAATGATCGTATTTACGATGTTTATATCCGGCGCGCTTGCGGGCCTCGGCGGCGCAGAACGCGTTATGGGAGTTTTTTCAAAATATAACAGCACAGCCTTCGTCGGCTACGGCTTCGACGGTATCGCGGTCGCCCTGCTCGTTAATAACAATCCTATCGGCGTTATATTCAGCGCCCTTCTGTTCGGGTTTTTAAAGACCGGCGGCGCTTTTATGAACCGTGAAATAGGCATTCCGGTCGAACTGGTGATAATAATCCAGGCCGTAATCATATTTTTCATGGCCGCCGATAAAATAGTTAAAAATATACTGAAGATAAAAGAATAATAGAATAATAGTTGAAATTAACGTAATAAAAACAATAAACGTACAAATAAATAATATACAGAGGAAGATTAAATGGAAGATTATGCTTTAAGAATTATAATATCGTCGCTTTCAATGGCCGCTCCCCTATTTATAACCGGCGTCGGCGCTATATTCAGCGAACGCTGCGGCGTGATCAACATTGCCTTAGAAGCGATGATGCTAATCGGCGCCTTCGCGGGGGTTATCGGCACCTATTACACATCTTCCCCCTGGATCGGCGTATTATGCGGCGTGGCCGCCGCAGGCGCATTCTCGGTGATACACGCACTTATATGCATTAAATATAAAGCCAACCAGGTCGTTTCCGGCGTCGCTCTCAATATGCTCGCATCGGGGTTTACCGTTTTTTTGCTCGAAATAATATTTGGCGTACGCGGCACTTCCGAAAATGTAGCCACCATCCCTAATATCAACGCAATGCTCGGCTTCGGGCCCGCCGCGCGCGATTCATTCTTATATAAAGCGCTCGATTTCTCGCCGCTGATATTAATAGGCGTCGCTATCGTATTTATCGCCAACACCGTTTTATTTAAAACCGTCTTCGGCTTAAGACTGCGCGCAGTCGGCGAACACGCTAAAGCCGCCGATACCCTCGGAATCAACGTATCTAAAATGAGATACTTCGGCGTTATAATATCAGGCCTCCTCGCCGGACTCGCCGGCGCTTTTCTATCACTTTCGCTTTCAGGCAATTTCAGAAAAGATATGACGGCCGGCCGCGGCTATATAGCTTTAGCTGCCATGATAATAGGCAAATGGAAACCCGTAAACGTTTTCGCGGCATCGCTTTTCTTCGGATTCGCCCAGGCAGCCGAAACTTTCGTTACCTCCTTAGTCATCTTCGGTTATATCGTGCCGCCGCAGCTTATCCAGATGCTGCCCTACGTTTTAACTCTCGTAATCCTCGCCGGTTTTATTGGACGCGCCATACCGCCGCACGACCTCGGAATACCGTATTCCAAAGAAGAAAAAATATAGCTTTTGAAGGGAGGGGGAAA
>CAYTCW010000056.1:14485-26867 GCA_964436235.1 uncultured bacterium | reverse complement strand
TTGTTTGCATGTGCGCGCGCCGCGCGCGCACATGCGGTGCATTAACGGATCAATGTAACTTAATTTAACGGCTCACGGTAAAAAACACTGTAAATCGAGTCTATAAAAATCAGGTTAAATTAAGTTAAATTAATTTTTTAATTATATAAAATTAGCATGTTTTATATGATTTTCGGTGATATAATAAAAGTTGTTTTGCTTTAAAGTATTACCGTGAGCCGAAATATTAAGTTCCGGCGGTGCGTAAATAGCACGCCTTCGCGCGCGTTGCGCGCGGAGGCAAAACTGACAAGCTGCAGGAAAAAAGTTTATGGCAGGACAGAAAAACAGAGGACAAGAGGACAAGAGAATAGATATGAGATATGAGAGAATAAAAGGAACTTTATAAAGGGATTAAAAAAACTTTAAAGCAGTATTAAGTGTTTATTAACTTTTCAGCAATACGGTTTTCGGCCATGACAGAACGAATGACGACTGCCCCAAAATATTTCGGGAGAGATTAGGGGGTTCGGGGGAAAAGAGAGGGCTATTAGTCCTTTCTTTTCCCCCGACGCGTTCTTCGATTTTTCGGTCTTGTGAGGTCTTTATAAACGAAAGGTGAACATATCGAATATATCGAATATATTTTGAGTGTTGTTATAATTTTTTGATTTCGCCGGAGGGATAAGTTTTTATTTTATTGTCGTCGATGTTTTCGATGAGTAAAAATCCATTTTCGTCGATGCCGCGGAATATTCCTTCGGCTGTTTTAGATTCGTCTTCGATTCTGTTATACAGGGTTATTTTTTCTCCGACGTATAAAAGTTTAGAGTTATAATCCGCGAATATTTCGTTATAACTGCCGCTGGCGGCTTTTTTCAAATTATAATTGAGCCGCGATAATATTTCGGCGGCTAAGGCGGTTATATCGTTTTCGTTAAATTTAGCAAAGGCGAGTTCTTCGAGATTAACGGGTTCGAGCACGCTTGAATTTCGTAATATATTTCTATCGATTTTATTAAATACGTTAACGCCGGCTCCTATTATAACTGGCGTTCCAGGGAGGCCGGCAAGCGCTTTAATGAGAATGCCGCAGATTTTTTTATTATCAGCGACAATATCGTTTGGCCATTTAATTCCGAGCGTATTGTTGCCGGCGTAATTTTGAATTGCCTGAAGCGTCGATAGCGCGGTTATGATAACGATCATATTAAAATTAAACGCGTCGCCGAGGGAGTCTTTGAATATAAGCGTCGACAGGTAAAGTCCGCCGTATTGTGAATCCCAGCGGCGCTCGAAGCGGCCGCGGCCCGCGCTTTGAGTAAAGGCGAGAACGCTGTAGCCGCAAAAATTTAAAAGTCCGGCATCGCGGGCTATATCGGAGTTTAAGAGCGCTTCTATGTCGTCGTTGGTGGAATTAGTTTCTTTAACGATGGTAAGCGCGAAATTAATATCATTCATTGACGAAAACGTCTTCGGCTTTTTCGCGGGCGGCCTGGCGGAACAGCTGGTATTTTTTAGTTATATTATTATAAAGTTCTTTTTTACCTTCGCCGGTAACGGCTGAAAATCTGATTATTTCGCTGTCGAAGCCTTCTAATTTAAGCTGTGATTTAACTTTAAGCGTAGCGGCCCTCAGTTCGTTGGTTTTAAGTTTATCGATCTTAGTGGCCACTATTATAAAGTTAACGCTTTTTGATTTTAAAATTTCAAGAAGCATTACATCTAACGGAGTTAATCCGCGGCGGATATCGAGGATAACGATGCCGAGAATGCGTCCTGCGCGCAGCGTTATATATTCGTTGATAAGTTCGGCCCAGCGCTGCTGTTCGTCTTTGGAATAGCGGGCGTAGCCATAGCCGGGCAGATCGACGAGGTAGTATTTGTTATCGACGGAAAAAAAATTGATCTCGCGCGTGCAGCCGGGCGTGGAGCTCACGCGCGCGAGCTTGTTCATGCCGGTATATTCGTTTAGCAGCGAGGATTTTCCAACATTGGAGCGGCCGAAAAAAGCGGCCTCGAAATCCAGCGCGCGCGGAAATTGTTCGACCGCGCGTGCGGATAATAAAAATTTAGCTTCGCTCGTTTGAGCCATAATTCCTCCATTAATTCAATTGTCTGTTCGGGCGGCTTACCCGTCTTGCGTCTATGCATGCAAAAAACGGGTAAAATAAGGCCGCCGTTCGCGTTATGAAATTTTGGCGCCGTCTTCGATAGGAGTCATAGGGGTTAGAAGCGTCATTTTATCGCCCGCCGATGCGGCGATGACCATTCCTTCAGACATTCCGAATTTCATTTTACGCGGTTTAAGATTGTTTACCACAACCACTAATTTATCGTTAAGGTCTTCTTTTTTATAATGGCTTTTAATTCCGGCGAATATATTTTTAGTCGTTCCGCCGACTGAAACGGTTAGCTGCAAGAGTTTATCCGCGCCTTCTACGTCGTTAGCGGCGAGGATTTTCCCGATTCTGAGATCTATCTTCTGGAAATCTTCGATGGATATCTGCGAAATATCGACGACGCCTTCAACCGGCGATTCGCCGGTCTTTTTCGAAGATGCGCCTGCGGCCGAGGTTTTTTCGGCGGCTTTAGTTTCGGCTTTAAATGTTTTCTGGCTTTCTTTGGATTCGCCGACCATTAAATCGAGTTTTTCCTGTTCGATTCTTACGGCTAACGGTTTGAATTCGTTAATTTTATGGTTTAGCAGAGGCTCTGCGATATCGTGCCAGCGAAGGTCTTTAACGTTGAGCAGCTCTTCGGCGTCGGCGGTATATTTAGGCAGTACGGGTTTTAAATAAATCATAAAAGTTTTAAAGCAGTTTAATACTGAAGAAAGCACTTTATGGCAATCTTCGGCGTTTTCTTTAAGAAGCGCCCACGGTTTTTTATTATCGACGTATTTATTGACGTCGTCGGCCAATTTGATAACGGCGGAAACCGCCTGGCAAAATTCGCGCTGTTCGTAAAAATCGGCGATCTGCGGGGCGGCGTTTACGCATTTATCGTAAAGCGCCCTGCCTTCTTCGTCCATAGCGCCGATAACGCCCGCGAAACTTTTATTGAGCATTCCCGAAACGCGCGAGGCGATATTAGTTATGTTACCGACTAATTCGGAATTGACTTTATATAAAAAGTCTTTAAGCGACAGGTTTATATCTTCGATGCCCGAGCCGAGTTTTGATGCGTAGTAATAGCGGAGATATTCGGGGTTCAGGTATTTAAGATAGGTTTTAGCGTTTATGAAGGTGCCCTTCGATTTAGACATTTTTTCGTTGTCAACCTTGAGCATTCCGTGCACGAACACTTTATCCGGCGTTTTAAAATCGGCCGTCATAAGCATCGCCGGCCAGAAGAGCGTATGGAAATAAAGTATATCTTTACCTATGAAGTGGTAAATTTCGCTGTCTTTGTCCTGCCATATTTCTTCAAAAGTGCGTCCGTTTTTTAAGGCCCAGTTTTTAAGCGATGCCATATAACCTACGGGCGCGTCGAGCCAGACGTAAAAGAATTTATTATCGGAGCCGGGAATGTTGAAACCGAAATAAGGCGCGTCGCGTGATATGTCCCAGTCGCGCAGGCCGTCGGTGAACCATTCGCTGAGTTTATTGGCCACTTCGGGTTGAAGGTGGCCTTCGCCTATCCAGCCGCGGAGTTTATCGGCCATTTTACTCAGCTGGAAAAAATAATGCGTCGATTTTTTAATTACGGGCTTATTTTTGCACAGCGAGCAGTAAGGTTCTAAAACTTCGGTAACAGCGTAAGTGGCCGAGCAGGCGTCGCATGAATCGCCGTATTGGTCCGCGGCCTTGCATTTAGGGCAGCTGCCTTTAATGAAACGGTCAGGCAGAAACATTTTATCATGCTCGCAGTAAAGCTGTTCGATCTGGGTTTCGGATATGAGTCCTTTTTCTTTCATCTTCGAATAAATAAATTCGGAAAACTGACGGTTTTCATCGCAGTGGGTCGTATGAAAATTATCGAAACCCACGTAAAAATCGGCGAAATCTTTTGAATGTTCCGCATGGACTTTATTGATAAGTTCTTCTGGAGGTATTCCGGCATTTCTGGCCGAAATCATTATAGGCGTCCCGTGGGTGTCGTCGCCGCAGATATAAAGACATTCGTTGCCTATAAGTTTATGATATCTGACGAATATATCGGTTTGAATATATTCGACGAGGTGGCCTATATGAATACTGCCGTTAGCGTAGGGAAGTCCAGCCGTAACTATTATTTTTCTTTTTTTTGATTGATTGGCCTGCAAAATTAAATCTCCTTTATTCAACTTTTACTTTATTTATAAATTCATAATCTGTGACTGCCGGTCATTAAAAATTTATGTAAAATGATATGGTAACGATAAAAATTTATTTCAGCGTCCGGGCGATATTATCATTCGCCTGCGGCGAGCTTCAAGGCCGTCAGAGCCGCGCGTTTACCGAGTTCGAAACAGTCGCGTTCGATTTCATAATCCTTACAATATTTGGCTCCGGCCGCTCCGTAATAGCCCGAGGCGCTGGATACCGGCGCTCCGGTGATTATCATGCCGTAGATCATCATGGCTTGTATTATAGATAAAATCGTAGTTTCCGCGCCTCCGGGATTTTCGGCGGCGCTCGCGAATGCCGCACCTACTTTACCGCACATTTTATCGCGAATAACGATATTTTTTTCGAATACTTTTTTAATATCTGATGCCATGGTGCCTAAATACGAGGGCGAACCGGCTATTATCGCCGCGGAAGCGACAAGATCTTCTTTAGAGACTGTTTCCGCGCTTTTTACGACGCATTTAACGCCGGCGACCGACGATGCGCCGCGCGCGATGGAATCGGCCATTGTTTTAGTACGGCCACCCATTGAATAATACATTACGAGTACCTGCATGATCTTTCCTCCAGATGCGCGCCTCCGGCGTATTTATTTAAATATGCGCAGTAGCGGTTTAATAAATCTCAGCGTAATTATACCTAATTACTATCGTTTTTGTCAATCGTGATTTTTAATAGACAAATTTATTATGATGAATTCGCTGTCGTTTTTCCCTGCGTTTATAATAACTGTTGTGATTTCCGACATGGATATCTAAAAAAAACTATTAAATCCCATGCTTTTAATGGCATAGTTTATGTATATTTATCGATTGCATAACAGTCCGCGGGACGGTATTAAAATAAGCGAGGTGGATCATGCTTTCTTTGATTAAATATACTTTCAATCCTCTGATAATAGCCTCGCTGGCATTAATGATTCTGGCTTTATCCGTCTCTGAATTTTTTAACGGTAATTCTTCAGTATGTTTTATGGAGTCAGGAATTTCATTTATGTCAGCGAGTCCCTGCCATGCATCGTTATTTTTAGCGGCGATATATGCGGCGTTTTTTTATTTTTACCGCAGGCTTAAAACCGCCGAAGAAAAGGCATACGCTTTATTGATATCCAGCGAAGAAAAATTCCGCCTGATGATAGAAAACACGCCTGTCGGCGTTTGTATAATCGATGAATACGGCATGTTTGAGTATGTAAATACCGCTTTTACCGAGTTATATGAATATGAGCATGACGAGCTGATAGGAAATCATATAACGGTAATAATACTCGAAAATTTATATGAACTCGCGCTTAAAAATTACAACGATTTTATAAACAGCAATATACCCTTAAGCCGTGAATGGTCGGCCTCGACTAAAAGCGGCAAAAAATTAACCGTGCTTGTTAATTCGGCTAAAATGAGCGATATTACCGGCCGTCAAAAATCAATATTATTTATAGTCGATATTACCGGCCGCCAGAAGATGGAGCAGGAGCTTATAAAGAGCCGCGAGATACTAAAAACCGCCCGTGACGCAGCCGAAAGTTTAAACCGTCAAAAAAGCAGGTTTTTAGCCAGCGTAAGTCACGATATAAGAACTCCTCTTAACAGCGTAATAGGCTTTTCAGAGCTGCTTGAACAGTCACAGCTGAGCGAGGCACAGAGGGAGATGGTGCGCTGCGTTAAAAACAGCGGCAGCGACCTTCTGGCGCTGATAAATGATATACTCGACCTTTCAAAGATCGAGGCGGGTAAATTTGAAATTGAAAACGCCGAGTTCGATATTAAGGAAATATTTAACAATGCAATTAAATCAATATTTCCGCAGGCGCAAAAAAAAGGGCTTAACTTTGCGATTACGATAGATGAAAATATAACTAAATATGTTGTTTCAGATTCCCACAGGTACAAGCAGGTACTCAATAATTTATTGAGCAACGCAGTAAAATTTTGCGAATCAGGTGAAATAAAAGCTGAATTAAAAATAGTGTCGGAGAGCGCTTCTTATTATATGATACGCACCTCGATAACCGACAGCGGTATAGGCATCGAGCCGCAGATGCTCGAAAAACTATTCGAGCCTTTCGTGCAGTGCGGACATTCGGTATCTCAAAAATATGGCGGAACGGGACTGGGGCTTGCCATATCCAATCAGATAGTTAAACTTCTCGGCGGAGAAAAAATAAAAGTGGAAAGCGAAGTAGGCCGCGGCAGCAAATTTTACTTTGACTTAAACTTTAAAACTTCATCGAATTTAAAAGCGGCCGCCATAGATTCGAGCGGTCCGAAAAACGATATTCATAAATCCAGATGGAATGAAAGCCTTTTAAAGCCGCCTGCGTTAACTATTCTGGCGGCCGATGACAGCGCTATCAATATAAAACTTATTGAAACCATTCTCAAGGGCGAAGGGCATACCATAGTTACCGCCGAAAACGGAAGAGAGGCCGTGGAATTCGGGATTAACGCATCTTTCGATTTAATTTTAATGGATATTAATATGCCCGAACTGAACGGGTATCAAGCCGCGGCGGAATTAAGGCGCCTTGGAATTAAGGCGCCCATAATAGCTATAACGGCGGCTGCGATGGAAGAAGAAATAGCCGAATGCAGAAAAAACGGAATGGACGACGTTATAACCAAACCTATTCGATACGAATCTTTTATAGCCAGAATAAACGAGTACGCCTTTAAAATAAAATCGGCGCAGAAAAAAGTTTCTTCTCCGCAGGGGTTGGCCGCTGCAGGAAGCCCGGGCGGCGATAAGATCTTTGACGGCGAATTTTTAATGAGCAATACCGGCGGTCGCAAAGACCTTGCAGATGAATTGATTTTAATTTTTATCGAAACCTTTGAAAAAGAGCTTTCGCGAGCGGGCGCTTTGATCGAGGCGAACGATTTCGAACAGATGAGGCTTTGCGCGCATAAAATAAAGGGGTCCGCGCTTAACGTCGGCGCTAATGCTATCGCGGCGACGGCCGCCGGTTTTGAAGCCGCGGCAAAATCATCCGCTATGGATGAAGCCGGCCAGTTATATATGCGGTTAAAATCTGATTATGAAAAATTTAAAAATACCATTAAAGTAAAAGACAAAAGATAAAGGATAAAAAAGAAAAAGAAAATGAAAAATTATAAAACTATAAAAACATTGAAAAATAATTTGTTTTTGTGTATAATGAAAAAGTTATAATGAACTGTCTGATATACGGCTTTAAATAATATCGAAGCTTATGATATTGAAAAATTTAATATTTGATGAGGCGTTTAAATGAATAAAAAAGCGGCGGCTTTTATTAATTCCGAAATTGACGGGCTTGCGGAAAAAATACTATTGGCGCAGAGTTTGCGTCAGCCGGATTTAAACGAAAGATACGATGCGCGTTCAAAAAAACTCTGTCTTCAGGATACAAAATATCATCTGTCTTATCTCGGCGAAGCTGTCGAAGTGTCAAGTTTGACTCTTTTTCTCGACTATATAGTATGGGTAAAAGACCTTCTTAATAACTTGAAAATTCCGCCGCGTGACCTTATAGTGAATATCGACTGTATTAAAGAGGTTTTAACCCGTGAAGCGCCGGCGGGATGCGCAGAAATTATAGCGCCTTATTTAGACGCCGCGCTTGAAAAACTTAAAATTCAAACGGAATGCCGGCGAAGTTTTTTAGATATCGAAGCGCCTTATCATGATCTTGCCGGTAAATATATTAATTTTCTTATAAACGGCGATAAAAACCAGGCTAACCAATTAATTCAGGACGCCTTTAAAAACGGCGTGAGCGTCAGAGATTTATATTTGCATGTTTTTCAGAAAACTCAGCGTGAATTAGGGCGGCTCTGGCATGAAAATAAAATAACGGTAGCCTGCGAACATTATTGCACCGCGGCTACTCAGCTTATTATATCCCAATTGTATCCTTATATTTTCAGCGCATCTAAAAATTCTGAAAACAAAAAATATAATATCGTCATCGCCTGCGTTTCAAACGAGCTCCATGAAATGGGCATTAGAATGGTGGCCGATTTTCTGGAGCTCGAGGGTTTTAATACGTATTATCTCGGCGCGAGCGTCCCGCAAAGAAGCATTATTCAAACAATTTACGAAAAAAAGGCCGATGTTTTAGCGCTGTCGGCCACTATATCAACTCATGTAAGACACGCGGCGGCTATTATTGAAGAAATCAAAGGCAGTCAGGCCGGCGCGGGCGTAAAAGTTATCGTAGGCGGTTATCCTTTTAACGTTGACGAAGAATTATGGAAAAAAATAGGCGCGCACGGTTATGCCGCCGATATGTCTTCGGCGGTCGAAAAGGTTTCATCTCTTATCGGTTCTGAGGAGAATTAAAATTATGGCATTAAATAACGGCGAATCTTCCGGGACTGTGTTTTTAACCGACTTAAACGGCCGGGTAATTGAAATCGTTTATAATAATCTATTTCAAAAACCTGATTTTTTAAAGGGCCGCATGATAACCGGCCTTGTAATAAGTGAAAATTTCGAAAAAATGCTCAATTTTATGGCGCGTGTCCGCATTGAAAACGCCAGCCTCAGCGTTGAAATAAATTCATGCGTCGAAGGTGAAATAGTGACGCTTGTTTTCACAGGCACCCGCATCGACGAAAAGATTTTGATAATAGCTTCGCGTTCTTCGTCATCTATTGTGGAATTTTGTGAAAAACTCATGCTGATAAATAACGAACAGGTAAATTTCGTTCGGGGCGTTATCAAAGAAAAAATTATAGGCGGCAAAAGCGATTCGTCCGGTCCCGATTTATTTTTTTACGACGAACTTACGCGTCTTAATAACGAGCTGGCCAATGCGCAGCGCGAAGTTATAAAAAAGAATATCGAGCTGGAAGAACTCAACGATCAAAAAAACCAGCTAATAGGCATGGCCGCGCATGATCTTAGAAATCCTCTCGGCGTGATAAAAGGTTACGGCGAGTTTTTGCTGATGGATGATGCGGCCGGTTTGAACGAAGAGCAGGTTGAAATTATAAAAATCATAAGCGAAGCCAGCAATCACATGCTCGATATGGTTAATAATCTTTTAGATATTTCTAAAATTGAATCGGGAAAAGTGGAGCTTAAACTTAAGAAAGAAAATCTGACCGCTCTCGTAGCCAATTCGGTCAAGGTAAATAAAATAATCGCCGCCAAAAAAGGCATTAATATCGTTTTCGACTGTTTGGCCGAAGAAATTCAAGTTAATATAGATACCCATAAAATAATACAGGTGCTCGACAATCTTTTGTCGAATGCCATTAAGTTTTCTTTTCCGGGGTCTTCAATAGACGTGAGCGTTTGCCAAAAAGATCTTCTGGCAAAGGTTTGCGTTAAAGATTACGGCCAGGGAATTCCGGCCGGTGAAATTCATAAGCTGTTTAAACCCTTTTCGAGAACCAGCGTTAAAAGCACCGCCGGCGAGTTGAACTCAGGCCTTGGATTGGCAATAGTAAAAAAAATTATTCAAAGTCATAAGGGCGATATCTACGTAGAAAGTGAATTTAAAAAAGGCGCTTCGTTTTATTTTACGATTCCGGTTTGTATGTAGCTTTATCATGCGGCGGTTGCCACGATCGGCCCGCCGTTTTTTTATTTTCGGCGTTTAAACACAATTATATCTGATAAGGGGGCTTTATGAAGTTAACTAATAACATCGTCGGTTTCTGGATTGTTTTATTTCTTATCGTATTTTGCGGTGGTCCCGCATATTGCTACGAAGTTTCGTATTATAAAGATTCTAATGTAGGCGTTTTTAAAGTTTCGGTCGGCGCCTCTGAATTGAAAAATCATCCGGCGGCCCTTATGGTTCCCGTTTACGACGATAATATTATTTCGGAGGTTTATACATTTGATTCGAGGACTGAAAAACGCGATGGCGTGTATGTGGACGACGCCGAAAAAAAAGAAAAAGATAAAAACCGCGTGAAAATAGATGAATTGAATAAACAGCAGTCCGAGCTTTATAAAAAGCGAAGCGATTTATATGAAGAGTCGCGCTTTTTAGAAAAATTCGTCGAACGGGCCGTTAAAGGCGAATTGAAAATAGAACAGAGTGTTTTGAAGGACAGTACGGCTAAAATTGCCTCACTTAAAGATGAGATTAAAAAAGTGGATGATCGGCTTTCGGCGCTCAGCACTGAAATTAATGGCCTTTACGGCGAGACCTATAACTATAAAACCCATAATATAACTAAAAAAGAATTAAACGAAGATATTAAATTTTTCGTTTACGGCAGATTTTTTAAGCCTGGCGCGGCTTCACTTTCTTTGGTGAACGCGGAATCTGGCGAGGTCGTTCTGGATATAAAGTTAAACCTTATAGACTATGAAGATAAAGCTGAAAAGCAGATATTAGATAAATGGCTTGCGGTAGCGAAAAATTATTTTATGAAATTAAGAAGCGGCTCCGCAGAAAACGCTTTCAGTTATATAGCGGCGCAGTCCGAACGCCGCTTTACCTCTTCGAGCGAAGAAGCGCTTATTTCACGCAGAAATTTATTGAGAGGTCTTGCCCCGGCCGGCGAGCCCGATCTTTATTCCATGTCAAGCGGCATGCTCGCGATTCAGGAAGCTCTCCAATTAGATAGAATGACGGGCGAACTCACTAAAGAAGGCGGCGGACAGGTTTCGTTTCAAACTCTAAAGGGGCCCGAAATAAAATCGCATCCCTTCGAATTGATGCTCGCCGGTAAAATGCCGAAAACCTATCCTATGGACGCTTTGATTCCGGCGGATTTTTATTATCTTCATTTTTCAAATATTAACGATCAGATAGCGTTTTCGGATTTGATGGATAAATGGGGCACTAATTTTCTTCATCTGATGAAGGTTTCTTCAACCGATTCGATGATCAAAGAAAAATATCTGGGTCAGCTTTGTTTAAAGGTGTCGGAGTTGACGAGATTATTCGGCGATAAAGTAATAGATGATATGGCGATATGCGGAAACGATCCGTTTTTAGAGGATGGCACCGATTTAAGCGTTGTTTTCAGCGTTAAAAATAAGGCAGTTTTCGATTTAAACGTTTCAAGATATTTTACGGAGGCAAAATCCTCTCATAAAGATATCAAAGATGAAATCATAGACGCCTCCGGCTTTAAGATAAGGGCGTTTTATACGCCCGATGGCACGGTGTCTTCGTATTCATGCTATATAAACGATTTTATGATTTATTCGAATTCGCGCGAAGCCGCTCTCAAAATTATAGACGCTTTTTTGAATCAGCGTAAATCGATGGCTAAAACCGACGATTATTTGTATATCCGCACGGTTTACGAAACCGGGGCCGCAAATGAAAGCGCGTTTTTGTATCTTTCTGATGCCCATATCAGAAAATTAGTAGGGCCGGAGTTTAAAATTGCCCGTCAGCGGCGGCTTAATTGCGCGGCGAGCCTGCGCATGATCAATAACGCGGTCACCCTTTATAAAATGGATAAAAAAACGGACCGTCCATCGCTCGATACTCTTATTGCGGGAGGCTATCTCGAAGAAAAATATATATTTTGCCCTGACGGCGGAGCTTATTCGCTTTCTTCGGAATCGCTCGAGCCCTGCTGTTCGAAGCACCGCCGGCTCCGTTATATGACTCCGATTTCTGAAATGGTTCCACAATACGCCACCGATAATGAAAGTAATCAATATAAAAGGTTCGTTAAAGAATATAATAGTTACTGGAGCAAGTTTTTTGATCCGGTCGGCATCAGAATAAAAAACACACCGAAAAGAATATCTCTTGAAACCTGCATATTGCCGCTTGTTGAAAACAGTATTTATAACTCGCTTTCTGCCTTATGCGGAGGCGCGGCCGTTAAATTTAACGAGCCCCGCGTGCCATCTACGATCTTTTCTTTAAGGGCAAAATTCAATACCAAACACGAAGACGGCGTTAAACTTTTTTCGGGAATGTTGTCATCGACTTCATTTACGGTCGATAGATTTCTCGGTTTTATCGGAAACAATATAAGCGTTAATCTGCTCGACAGCGATATCCGCTTCACTCTCGATCCTATGATGGATAGAATGCTCGCTTTTATGGGGCGTGAATCCTTCGTTATTTTCGGTTCCTTAATGCTATGCGCGCTCAA
>CAYTCW010000056.1:0-14385 GCA_964436235.1 uncultured bacterium | reverse complement strand
GAAAATAAAATAATTATCGCCACTAAAAGAAGTATTTTAACTGATATGTTGAAAAATCCGTCCGATAAAAAAGAAAGTTCTGAGTCTAATTTTGAATTTGAAATTAATTCGGCCGATTTTGGCCAGATATCGCAAACCTATAATATAGTGTGGGGCGAAAAGATTCGCAAAGCCTGTCATTCTAACCTATGGCCTATTTACATTTTAAACAGATTAAGGGGCGTGGATATGGGCGCTATTAAAGACGCTTCGCTTGCCGTAAGCGGTTATTTTCCTTACTGCCCGTCGGGCGGAGAATATAAATACGATAAGGCCCGCGGCGCCGTTTACTGCACGCTGCACGGCGGCGTGCACAATCCTGTCCAGCCCGTCGAACTCGACGGTTCTAATGAATTAGTCAAGTTTTTCAAGGGCTTGAAAAAAATCAGGACGGCGCTTAATTTCACCGTGCACGGAATAATGACGGAAGTCGTTATTGATAGGGAATAAAAGAATACCGGCCGGTCGAAAAAAAATCTCGGCGCCCGTTGAAAAGACGCGGCGCCGAGATTTTTTTTCTAAGGCGTGTCGATTATCGACGATATTTTGTAAGTAAGTTTTATACCTTTTACTGTTTTTGCTTTAATATATCGCGTATTTCGGCGAGGAGTATTTCCTGTTTTGGTATTTCAGGCGCGGCGGCCGGTTCCGGTTTTTCTTCGATTATTTTTTTCTTTAAGGTGTTTGCGATTTTAACCAGGATAAAAATCGCGAAGGCGACTATCGTAAAATCGACCATAACCTGTAAAAAATTACCTATATTTAAAGTGACCGCGGGCGTTGTAATTTTTCCGGCGGCGTCTATGACGGCGTCTTTCATAACTAATTTAATGTCGGTGAAATTGACGCCTCCCGTTAAAAGGCCGATCGGCGGCATTATTACGTCCGCGACGAGCGAGGCGATAATTTTTCCGAAAGCGCCCCCTATTATGACGCCTACGGCCATATCCATTACATTGCCTTTCATGGCGAATTCTCTGAATTCACTAATTAATCCCATATAATACCTCCTGATTATTTTAAAAATGTTATTAATAATTATTTATATCCAAAAAAACTTTATAAGATAATACGACAATTCTATTATTATTTTGACTTTTTGTCAACTAAATATTATTAAACACTACTAAATACTATTAAGTTCTAATTATAATACCAGTTTATCGAATTAAGATTGAAAAAAACCTGAATATAGTTTATAATTGTATCAGGAGAAGATATTCCGTGAGCTTAATTTTAGTAAAAAAGAGTTTGTATATAAAATGAAAAACCAGGCGGTTAATTCCGGAAATATAAATAATGAAAATAAAGATTTGACTGAAGAAGAATTTGGCTCTATGGTAGTTGATTTTGAAGAACTTTCGTCGAGCCCGGAACAATATATTCAAACTCTGGTAGCCGCGCTTGGAAGTCCCGACGAGCGAGTCAGAAAGTACGCTTTCGAGGTTATGTGCGAGCTATGTGACGAACGGGCGGTAAAAATATTAACGCTCTATCTCGATCATAAAGATAATCTGGTAAGATATTCGGTTAAAAAGGCTTTAGAGGCCGTTATAAAAAAATGTCCGGGGCGTTTTGAGGCAATTATCAAACGTGCGCCTTTAAAAATTTCAGGTAAAAATTATTGGCTGGCTGGATTGTCAGCGGGAGCGCTTCTGGCCGTATCTTTGTATATGTACCATTTAAGCGTGAAAAACGATTATCAACCGTCCGCGGCTTTTTTGCAAAGCAAAGAAAAACGAATAAATATGGCGGCGGCCGGTGAGGCAAATTTTATTAAATACGATGAAAAGGGCACGCCGATAATCACTGTAAAAGGAATGGTCAGTTCTTATAATTCAATAAAGCGCGAGGCCGTTATAGAATTGAACTCATACGGCGACAGTTGTAAAATATTATTCGAAGATTCGATGAAAGTCGATTTTTCGAAAGGGGCAAAACTTATAGTGGAAGCCGAAATTTTGCATAACGATAATATCAATCCTTTGCTGTTAAGGGCGAAAAGTTATAAGCGGCCGGCCGCCGGATATTAATTGCCGGTTACTTATAAAAGGGACGGTTATGAAAATAAAAGAATTTGAAGAAAAAATCTTTTTTCGCCAGGATTTTAAAGAAATTCGAGGCGGAGCTCGGAGCGCTTTCACCTTAGTGGAAACGCTGATTGCCATCGCCGTTTTTTCGTTAGTGATAACCGGCAGTTATTATATTTTTAATTATTTTTCTAAAAAAATACCCGGCTTGAATGAAGAAATAGCGGTACAGAGAGTGTACAGGACGGCCGATCAGCTTTTAGAAAAAAGGCTTTCACAGGCGGTGGAAATTATCGAACCGGCGCCGGTAAAAACTCTCGACTATATTAAATTCAAGGAAATAGACGGAAGGATTATTTTTTTAAAGCTGCAGGACGGCGTTCTTGCCACTTATGACCATGCCGGAAATTTGGAAAAAGCATCCGAAGATTTTTATCCTATACATATAAAAAATGTTGACAGCGCAGATTTTACGGCGTTAAGTTATTCTTCATTGATGGTTAAAATAAAGTTTAAAAATAGCAGTGAAAAAGATTTCAGCGGCGCGATTTTCGTTGTGAGGTTTAAAAATGCTAATTCAACCATGTAGCCGCGGCGGCAAATTATACAATCACCGGCTTTGCGGCGTTCGTTCACGACGCGGAATGGCGCTTGCGCTTGTAATCGGCATGGCCGTGGTTTTATTTATCGGCTTAACTTCGCTTTCGTTTACCACGCGTGAAGAAAGCGGTCAGGCTTCTAAATTTATTTTTAACATCAAGGCGGAGTGCCTTTCAGAGGCTATTCATACTTTTTTACTCGCCGAATCCTACTCTTATTCATGGGACGACCGATTTTATAAAGACCGCCAGATATTTAGTTCGGAGCCGGGCTCCATCTGCACGACGCCGGTCGAATTAATGAAAAAATCGATACGCGCCCTTATGGCTAAAGACCCTGCGCTCGCTGAAAATATCGGTTATGACGGTTATATAGAATCTGAAACGATAAGCGGAATGCGGGTGATAATAATTTGCGTTAATATAACGCTTAAGGTGTCCATGCTTAAAAATGAAGTTATTTTAACTCACACCTATTACGATCTTTATAAACGCAACTTGCTCGATTCGCTCGGTGAAACGGTTTCTTTTTTTTCAAGCGCTTCAGGTTCGCAGGCAAAAAAATTAAGCTCTAAAATATTAAATTCGCTTCAGGGTTCGGTTTCATTTGAAAACGAGATCGAGCGTGAAGCGAAAGGCCGGCGGAAAGACCGGAAAAAGCCTAAAGATAGAAATCGCGGCCATGGCAAAGGAAAGTAATGCCAGTTTCGAAGGAAGGTAATTTGAATGACGGCTGTTAATAAAAATGGCATCTCGCTTATAGAAATCATTTTCGCACTCGCGATAGTGTGTTTTTTACTTTCCGTCGCTATTTTTCAATTCGCCGGAACCAAAAGAATCCATTACATCAGTAACGAGTATTTAAATAAAGCATGCCTTGCCGATATAGCCGCCAAACTTATTAAAGATCAGATACAAATCAATCCTTATTTTTTTAAAAATATTAATAACGCGGTCGTTAAAAACCCGGACGGCCCGCATTTAATTAATAAGGACGAAGATCTTTCAGACGCCGTAGGCGGCGCCGGATATTCCTTTGCGGTAAGCGATTTCCCGGTTATTACAGGCGTAAAAAATAATCCGGCGTTCGAACAGTTTTATTACTTCGGTCTATTTAAAGTCGAAAATATAGGCGCGCTGCAGGCGTTGAGCTCGCCATCTTTTAATTCCAAGGCCTTTTTAAATATTAAAGACCTTCAAAAATACAGTTTCGACCTGTCGATTACCGATGAAAGCGAAACGAGCCTCGCCGGAATTTTGAAAAATGTCGATATTAAAATTAAATACGGCGGAGCGGATGACGCGCATCCGTTTTTATTGTCAACTAAGATAATATGCCCGCCTGAAAGTCTTTCATCGATAGTTTACAGCGAGTTTCAAAAAAAACTTTTCGAAACCAGCCGCGGTGAATTTTTAAATAATATGAATCTTCTTTTAAAAGATACCGGCTCTTCAATAACTGAAAATGTTGATGCGGTTTTCGAGTGGTTATGCTCTAAAAATCCTCCCCCGCTTATGTTTAATCACTACGCGGCCTCCGGCGAAAAACTCGAACCTGAATATAAAAAAATGGCCGAGCGCTACTTTAAAAGCGTATATTTTTTAATATACATATTCGATTTCAACGCTTACATGCAGTCGGTGTGGGCCGATCGAATTGACGAATTAATCGTTATGCCCGGGATCGGGCCGATAGAAAGACTGCTGACCATTGCATCTACTTATCGCAAAAAAGCCCAGCTGGCCCTGCAGACGGCTGATCAGGCCCGCATTCCCTTCAATGAAATTTGTTCTTATCTTCAAAAAGGCACTAAAGATACGGTTTCGGTTATGCTGGCGAGTTTTCTTAAAAACCGCCTCGATGAATTTCTGGATTATAAAGATACCAGCATGTTCGATATAATAAAGATCGAAGTAAAGCAGCTTCCGCAAGATTTTACCGCCGATGGAATAAAAGGCGCGCTTGAAAAACTTAACGACCTGCTGGCTAAATCTTATCATGACATGGCCCCGCGCGCGCTTCATAATGTAATAAAGGAGATGACGGCTTTTAACGAGGTTAATGAAATAACGGCCCGCGTTTCTCAAAGCGGTTATATAAACGGCGAGTTTAAAAATGCGCAGGGCAATATCAAAACTATTATGGAGCGTAAGTATATTCCCGATAAATTCGAGGCCGGAGCGGCTTATCTTAAATCGGAGACGGCTAAAAATGAATTGATAGATAATTTAGTTGATACCAAGTATAAAGTGGCCTCTGATAAAATTAAATATTTCTGGGATATGAAGCGCATAGTAGAGCGCTTAGATACGACTCTCGAAATTATGATAATGGCTATAAATCGAAATTTATCAGGCGAACTTAAAGATTTATTAAAAAACGAGGACATAGCTTTTAATATGGAATTTAACCGTGAAATGGCTTTATCGGATAATGAAGGCACCGGCCGCGACGAGTTTTTACGCAGAAATTATAATATCAGTGAAACTGAATATTACGGGCTCCGCGATAAATATGGCGATAATCTTAACGCTTCAATAATCAGGGAGTATGTGGAGCAAAGAGACCGATGACGGCGCGTTGCGGTTTTTTAAACGATAAAATATTTCAATAATAAAAGGAGAGTTTGCTATGATTAAAAATTTGCCGATTTCAATTTTACTGCTTGTCTGCCTGACCGTTGGATTTATCGCTTTTAACGCGGGCTGCGGAGGCGCGCCTGTTGACGGCGTTATCGCGGTTATATCCGAATCGTCGGGAAATCTTACCGTCAATTCAAAGCCGGCTAAAACCGGCGCTGAGCTTAAGGCCGGCGATATCGTCGAAACCGGCCCGAATTCCTACGCGGTTATTAAATATAAGCAGGATAATTACGAGCTTATGCTATTTTCTTCGAAAACTTCGGGGCAAAACGCGAGCTGCCAGATAAAACCCATTAAAAGTGAAAGCAAAACTTTCGTGATTAATCTTATAAACGGAATCCTCACTTTTTTCGTGCCGCCCGCCGAAAACCGCTCGAGCAGCCTTGAAATAACGGCCGACGACGCGGTAGTTTCAATACGCCAGACTAAAGGTAAAGTCGAAAACGATTCGTCTAAACTTAACGTCGCTTTAGTTAATGGTAAAGTAAACGTGAATTATAAAGGCGTCGATACCGCCGTCGAAGCAGGTCAGCAATTATTTTATGACAAAACCGGGGCCAAAAAAATAGAAGTGAAGCCTTACGATTTTTATGATAAGACGGAGCAGGAGTATTACTATAAAGGCAAAGTGGATAATAATCCCATAATCAACGATAAATAAGGCCGTATTATGAAATTTTTTAAAAAAAATATAGTTTTATTGCCCGTGATATCATTTGTTGTATTCGCGGCGCTATATTTTTCTAATTTAAATCTTTACTTGCTTAATTTTTCATACGATACTTTTACGAATTTGCGGAGCGCCCAAAAAAAGACCGATAAAGTGATCATAATCGGCATCGATGACGCGTCGCTTCTTAAATACGATAATAAAAAGAGCGGCGTTCTGCCTAAACAATTGTATTCGCGCCTTATCGATGAAATGAATTTCTATTTGCCGTCGATACTCGCATTCGACGTAATATTCGAATTAAATAGCGATTCGAGCGATGAATGCGCACTGCTGGCTTCGGCGGCGCGCTATAAACGCGAAATAGTCTTCAGTTCTTACTTTAAGACCGATTTTAATTTTTTAAAACCAGTAGATATATACCAGGAGCCGCTTAAAGGGCCCGCTGCGCCGTCTAACCTGTCTTACGGCTTCGTTAATATTTTCAGGGGCGTTACCGCCGATAGCGACGGCATAAAACGAAGATACAGGCCAGTTATCGATTGCGCGGACGGCGGGCAGGATTACGGCCACGGCGTTTTGCGATCGCTTCCGGTTGCGGCCGTAAGCGCGCTATATTCCATAAAGTTCGATTCGGGCGGCGGCCGCGTCGATTTTTATGAAAAAACTTCGATCAAACTTCATTCGTCTATTCTGCTCGATGATTCGGCCGCTTATATAAATTATTTCGGCACCCATAATAATTTTCATATTATACCGATCGCCGATCTGCTCGAGGCGGATGATGCGCAAAAATTAATTTATCAGAGGCTTATTAAAAATAAGGCCGTCGTAGTCGGCTCGGTTTCTCCCGTCCACAGAGATTATCAGGATGTGCCCGCGCTTTCGTTCAATCTTTTTAAGCGGCAGAAGCAGGAATACGGCGTCGTGATACTCGCTAATATAATCGACTCGCTTTTAAAAGGCTCTTCTATCGCCCGCCCTTCACCTCTATTGGAGTTCGCGGCCGGTTTTATAATATGCGCGTGCGGCGCATTCTTTTTTTCCGCGCTTACGCCTATAGCCGGTCTGGCAGCTTTTATCGCGCTCGCGCTCGGAATTCTTTTCATCTGTTTTATTAGTTTCACCCATTACGGATTGCTTTTCAACTGCTTTCTTTCGGCGGCTTCTTTATTCGCCCTTTACGCGGCTGTATCGCTTTATAAATATTACGCGATAAGCCGTGAGAGTAAAATATTGATATCGGTTTTAAATAAATACGTTTCACCCGAAGTGGCAAAACATATCACCATGCTCGAAGTCGAACAGTCTAACAGCGGAATAAAAAAAGTCATAACCGTAATGTTTGCCGATATCAGAGGTTTTACCGCGATGTCGGAGAATATGGACCCTAAAGATATCAGTAAATTGTTAAATGAATACTTCAATAAAATGACCGCTATAATATTTAAAAATAACGGCACTATAGATAAATTCATAGGCGACGCCATTATGGTTTTATTCGGCGCGCCGCTCGACGTCGAAGATGCCCCGCTGAAGGCAGTTGTAACCGCCATCGAGATGACGCGCGAGCTTGAAAAGATGAGCCTTAAATGGAGCGATAAAACCGAACAGACGCTTCAAATCGGAATCGGAATAAACACCGGCGAGGTATTCGTCGGCAATCTCGGCACCGACCGGCATAAAGAATACAGCGCCCTCGGCGATACAGTCAATACGGCGGCGCGTCTTGAAAGTTTAGCTAAAAAAGGCCAGATTTTAATATCGGAAAGCGTCTATAAAAGCATCGCCGGTAAAATCGAATGCCGCGCGCTCGAGCCTATTATTCTTCGCGGCAAAAGCAGGCCCCAGGAAGTCTATGAGGTGTCAGGGCCTGCCGGCGGCGCGGCTTAGGCGTCATAAATTTCGCGCTGCGGCCCGGACTTATATTTAGCGCAACGGGCCCAACTAAAATGAATATAAAAATTTATCTTATATAACAGGGGGGAAAAGTTTTGAAAAAGTTTTATTTATCTTTATTAACCGTGGTTATTGCAATTGGTTTTTATTCGGCGGCCCCCGCTGCCGATGATGATTTTAGCGCGGTAAAACCAGATCCCGCGCCGAACCGTATCGCGACGGTCGATATGGCGGCCGTTTTCGCGCTTCACCCTATGATGCGCTATCACGACGAAAACACCGGCTTATTTATAAAACCTTTTAATAAGGGCGCGGCCGGTCAGCAGTTGTTAGACGCCATACAGGAACGCAAAAATGCCTATCTTAAGCTCAAAAGCTCAAAAGCGTCTGAAATCTCGCGTATTATAGGCGAAATGACTTCCGCCGAAGGCGATATTAAAAAAACCAATTCAAGAAAAGCATTTGAAATAGCTTCGCTTTCAGATAAATACGAAACGCGGCTTAAAGAAACTTCCGACGAAAATGCGAAAAAAGAAATTATTAAAAAAAGAACTTCAGAACTTGCCGCATTAGAGGGCGAATTTAATAAAAATTTAAATGCGCTCAGAGTCAAATATAGCGATTCCAAGACCGCTTTAGATAAAATTTACCAGTCTTTGACCGCCGCTTATTATATGTCGCCCGCCGAAACTGAAGATATGTTTAAAAATATAGGCCGCGAGATAAAAGAGGCTATAAATTTCGTCGCGGCGAAAAAAGGAGTGCTCAGCGTTATTAACATGAGCCGCATGCGTAACGATTCTTATTTACTTAACGCGCCCGGCGCGCCGGCAAAAGATAGTTCATCCGCGTCAAAAAGTTTGGATCTGCGTTCATTTGCGCTCGCGCTCGAGGCCGGTCCCGATTATACTAAAATATTGAATTTTTTACAGTCACCGGAGGCGGCTAAGCCGGAAATGCCTGAAGCCGAAAAAAAATATGCCGAAGCTAAAAATGAAATGCGCCTTACCTCTGAAATAAACGAATATAAATCGGCGTATGAAAATCGTTTTAAAATAATACCTTTAAAAGAACTCGCTCATATTATGAACGCGAATGTGGTCTATGGCGGCTGCGATATAACCGCGCCTGTCATCGTTTACGTTTTTTATAAAAACGGCATTCCGAAACAACACGCCGAAGCCGTTTGCGGCGCGCTCAACGAAGTGGAAGACCTCGACGAATAGCTGCCTCACAGCCGTTTTTACTATCAGGCGAAAGGAATATATTCATGCCATATAAAAATCAAATTATAAAAAGTTTTATTTATCTATTTGTTTTAGCCGCGGCGGCATTTCATATAATTCCGGCAGCCGTCGTTTATGCCGGCGGCGCCGGAGTATTCGACCGTAACGGCGAAGTGTATATTATGATAGGCTCCGGTTCGAGAATGGGCGTTTATGCCAATCAGAAGATAGATTCGGCCGGTAACCGTGTCATAATCAAACCCGACGGCGTCAGGCTTTTTCCCGCGCCGGAACGCATCGAGACCATGAACGATTATATGGCGCTCGCAGTCGATCAGTTTCGCAATATATACGTGCTCGCCGGCAAGTGCGATCCGGGCCTCATCGATCCGCCCGCTAATTTTTACTGGCCGGTCGATCCGCCCAAAAATGAAGGCATAGTCGGAGTCGGAACCGATTTATCAGGCAAAGAATTTCACGACGTGCTAAATTATATACCCGATTCGCCGATGAGCGCACATGGCAGGCCCGATCCGGCAATAGTTAAGACCAAGGCTAATTTCAGCTGTTACTACGACGGCGGGCTTGACCGCGGCCCGGCGCCCGCGCCGCCCGACGATATTTTAAGGCAATACATGGCTAAATATTCCGGCGTGGACCGCCGGCAGTTCCGGCGCATCGATAACAGCTGGTATCCTGGTTTTTATCCGGCCTGGAATAATCATTCGCGCGTTTATTTTTCTAAGCAGAATCAATGGCAGGAAGGCATCGGCGGCGGCAACTGGCAGAGGCGCTGGGAATTTAAAATTCAGCGCGTCAGTCTGTGGATAAGTCATTTCGTACAGAGCGTTCCGGCCGGCGTTATCCTGCCGCCTTATATTACGCCCGGGATCGAAAATCCCACTCTCGAACAGGTATTTAAAACTACTAATTTGCAGTTTACTTTCCAGCGCGCGAGCGCATGTGCCGAAACTTTTCATGCAGGCGCGAAAGATCCTACCAAAGACGATGTTACCACTAATTACAAATTAGGATTCGCCGCTACCGGCGCAGGCCGCCGTTATGTGTATTCGTCGCTGCCGGACCCCGTTATAAAACGCGGCTCCATTCAGCTTGTCGCCGGTAATACCTACGGAATTCCGCTCGTCGATTCATCGGTTTATACAGGCGCTAAAGGCTATGGCGGAGCGCCGCCCGCGCCGTCTAATATATTGACTAAAGATGTTTGTAAAATAGGCGCGGCTACAAAAAGCCCTAACGAAGACTGGGTATATACGGCGCCCGTCACCGAAGGCGGCTATGACGTTATAGATTTTTGCGTGGCCGACCAGTGGGACGGCGAAGGCGGCGTTACTTTCCGCCTCCTTCAGCAGCGCGGCGATCCTAACCGCTTGTTTAATCCGGAGTTGAGCAAAAAGATCAAGTGGAATAAATTTAACGGCTATACCGCCGTTACCGCTGATCCTGCCAATATAAAGGCTGGCGAAATGTCTCTGCCGAACGATGCAAAGTGCATCGCGGCCGACGGCGGCGGCACGCTTTACTATCTTACCGAGGCGCGGCCTATAATCGACGGATCGAGCGAGAAGGGGCTCACCTACGATATTGGCGACCGCACCAAGAGGGTTTCTAAACCCGTCGAGTGCCCGCCCGAAGAAGGGCAAAAAATTTGGAAATGGTGGAGGCAATATCAGGTCAGGGCGGTATCGGAACTTTACCAGATCGAATATTACACGAAGAAATCATCTGCTATTAACGAATTTACCGTGGGCTCCGAAAATGTTATCGTAATGGAAAGTTTTAGCGACGCCGATGGCGCTAATCTTTTAAAACGCGGAATTCCCGAAGTCGAAGGGCCGCGCGTCAAGGATATAAAACTCGGCCTCGCCGTCATCAACCTCGCCGGCCCGCCCGTCGGTAATAACGAAAAATCATGCGTGGATATATATTCTACCATATCGACCGGGCGCAATCAAAAGGAAATAACCTATACCAGAAGGGCGCCCGACGGCTCTATCGTTCAGAATAAAGTCACCGGCGACGAAACGGCTGAAGATGAACAGTATCAGTGCGTTATGGAAAACGCGCCGCCTGAGTTCTCTAAGGATTTTATATGTAAAAATATAAATTCAGGTAGTAAACTCGCAGATTTGAACTCCAACGGAGTCATCGGCGGCTTCTTATATTCACTGCGGCCCGCTACCGCCTGCTACTTCTGGAAAGTTGAAATGCTCGAACCCATGCAGAAAAATATCACGCCGGATATTTCCTTTACCAGTGCGGTTAATCCCGATCGCAGCGTTAATTTGAAGGCCGCCTCGGAACCCGCCGGCTGGCGCGATCTTCCCGGAAAAGGCGCCCGCTCGAATCAGGTAAATATAGGCGATGGGAGCTGGTATTGCTCGTTAGGTTCTAATACCGCGCTGTTACCTAAAGATGAAAAGATGGACGCGCCCGAAGCGCCGCCAGATTTCGCCTTCACGCCCAAAGAACCTGGCGTTTATAAAATAAGCTTGGTCGCCTGCGCTAAAGTATGGGATTATGAAAAAATGCCTTACCCTTCTTATATAACCGACCGGCAGAATTATAAACCCAACGCTTTTAAATATCTTTTCTTCGACGACGGCGGAACGCCCGGCAGCGGCGGCATTAAAGGCAACGGAATTAAAGACGGCGACGAGGATTATATCGCCGAAAGATATATCGTGGTGGAGGCGCAAAAGCCCCAGCCGGATAAATATATCACCAATATTAAAATCGAGGGGCCCTCGAGCGTCGATGAAAATAAAGTCTGTTTATTTTCAGCCTCCGCTCTTCTCAGGTTCGTTAAATCGTTTAATCATGAAGCCGGCAGTCCCTCTCATAAAGAACTTATGGAAACTTATAACGGCATAGGCGTCTGGGATTATGAACCCGCCGCGGTCGCGTCTTCAGAAGGCGCCCGAAGCTGGGGGCTTTTGCCTTACGATAATATCGGCGAAAATTACTTCAAAGGCGCCGCCGCGAAGCCGCCTAACTGCTACGCAGGCCAGGGCGGCAGCGGGACCCTGGAGGTCAAACTCAGAAATTTCGGCGAAATACCGCCCGGCGGAATGGTTATTGCCCCGCCGCCATATATTAACGCCGCCGGCGCCAATGTGTGGGGAACTTCGCCGGGAACGGCTCTATGGATCGAAGGCGTCGGCACCACTTCCAACCCGGCAAAAAAACTTAACCGCGCCGACCGCGGCTGTATTGAATATGAATGGTATATAGCCGGCGAGAGCATCGATGAAGGCGTCGCGAAGGCCGTCGGGACCGAAATATTCGACGGAAGAGCGTATCCGTCTATTTTGATAGCTAAGGGAAGATTGTCCGATGAAATGCCGTTTCCTCAAAATTTTAAGGATATGCCCTCAAAAAACGCCGTCAGCTGGGATAATTACGGTAATTCGGACCGGCGCTTCAAAGTGAGCGTTAATTTAAGATACGCTTTCGATATGCCGCTTTCGCCCGGCCGCTATTTTATCTACATTAAATTCAAATATCCTAAACTCAAGTGGGAAGGCCGTTCGCCTAAAAAGACCGAAGGCGGCGCTAAAGATATATTCGCTTACTATGATCTTGTTCCCGACGGCGCCGGTGAAACCATATATACTCTCGATAACTGGGCGTCGGTTACATCCGCCTCCGATCCGGCCGGCTTCGCCGTTACCGTTAATGATAAACAGCCGCCGCAGGCGTTTTTTACCACCGGCGATCCGTCGCGCGACCCCGATCCGGCTAAACCAGTCGAGCGCGGCAGCCTGCCTCAGACCGGCGTGGCATTTCGCGGCGGAACCACCGGCGATCCCTTTCCATTCGATATCGATTATACCGTCTGCGATAATAACCCGAATCAGGCCATACCGCAGGCTTTTATTAAAGCGCGCCTCGGCCGGAAGGCGTCGGAACTTGCCTGGAAAGACGCTCTGGCGGCTAAAACTTCGGACGCGGCCTCGGAATTTAACCGCCAGAATTTAAAGATCGCCCTTGAAAGTACTATCACGCCCGCGCCCGCCGCTAAAAAACCGGGCCAGGTCCAGGATGCGGTCGAAATTCCCGTTGACGCCTATCCCGGCTACGGCAGTGCCGGCCCATACCGCCGCGCCGTTTATAAATTAGACGCGCCCTATCCTAATATGATGCGTTCCGGTCCCTTCGGCGAGAGCGATATCCCTTATGATATGACGGGCAGCCTGCCGATGTATGTTGCCGGCAGAGACGTCGCGGGCAACGTTATCGGTAATACTAAATGCCGCGCCGAACAGGATACCGCCGAGGTCGAATCGAAACTCGGCCGCACCGATGACGGCTCGAGCATCTACCGTCAGCAATATTCCAACGCGCCCGCTTATATATCAGTTAAAGATAACGATCCGCCTACGCTCGTTTTCAGGGCGCTGCGCCCGCGCGATAACGTTTACCGCGAGTATAAAGTCCGCCAGAGCGGCGCGGTAATCGATCCGGCAACCGCAAGGGCCTCAGACGATCCTTGTTATCATGACGTGCTCGATGCCGATGACGGAAGTTATTCCGGTAAACTCCGCTTTACTTCGTACGGCAGCGGCTCTGTCGCCGTCGATGATTATAATATAAACGGAACCCCGGCCTCTATAAGCGGACAGAGAAGCCCGCTGCTGGCTGAAAAAAGCGTTATCAACGACGGCGTTAGATGCAGGATGCTCGATAAAAATTTTACCGGCGATTCCGATTTCGGCTGCGGTCTCGTTGATGGACGGCCCGGCTATATAATTAAATTCGCCTCTAAAAACGTCGGATTGTGCAATCAATACGACGACTACAGCCCGTTGTGCGTATCTTATTATAACTTTGAAAAACTTCTCGAATCCAGCGGCTCCGATACTCTCGAAATGATCGAAAATTCCAGGACGCGCTTCGAAATTTCAGTCATGGATAACCTTGATGGTAAAATACAGCCGTCTCTGCATATAAGCGGGCCTTCGATGAGCGGATATAACGCTTATATAGATACCGATAACCTCGGCGACGCGCTCAGCCTCAAAGAAGTCCTCGCCGGCTGGAAACTTAACGACAAAAAAAATCTCGAAGCCTACGGCATATTCAGAAAAGCTACACCGCCAGGCGGCCAAAAGCCTTTTTTGATGATAATCGCTAAAGACTCCGCCGGTAACGCCGTCGCGGCTAAAATACCGATTATTATACTTCATACTTACATGGAAAGAAATGTTATAAATACCGAAACCAGAAGAAGTGAATAAAATTCGCCGGTTATTTAT